>JAICTW010000691.1 GCA_025936195.1 Flavisolibacter sp. | reverse complement strand
TCCTCGCCGGTGGCCTCGGCACCCGGTTGCGTGAAGCTGTTCCCGATTTTCCTAAATGCATGGCACCGGTGGCGGGTAAGCCTTTTCTTTCTTATGTGATTGACTCTTTACGCATGCAGGGAGTGGAGCGTTTTGTTTTTTCTCTGGGCTATAAGTGGGCTTTGATTGAAGAATTCTTGCAAAAAGAATATCCAACATTGGATTATACTTCCGTAATTGAAGAAGAGCCCTTGGGCACAGGAGGCGCCATTCAACTCGCCATTCAAAAAATAAATTCGGAGAACGTAGTCATTGCAAACGGTGATACAGTTTTCAAAATAAATTTAAATGAATTAATCGCTGTTCATCGCAATCATCATTCAGAATGTACACTTGCGTTGAAGCCCATGCAGAATTTTGACCGTTATGGAGTGGTTGAAACGGATGATGCTGGAAAGATTCTTTCTTTTCAGGAGAAGCAATTTTATCAGGAGGGTCTTATTAATGGTGGTGTTTATCTTTTGAACAAAGAAAATTTTTCAAATCGTTCTTTACCGCAAAAATTTTCTTTTGAAAAAGACTATCTGGAAAAATTTTGCAATGAAGGCAAATTTTATGGTTCGGTTCAGCAGGGCTATTTCATTGACATTGGCATTCCGGAAGATTATCAAAAAGCACAACGCGAATTAAAACGTTCCTGCCTGGATCTAAAACAAATTGATAAAAGCTGGACCTTATTTCTTGATCGTGACGGCGTGATCAATGAAGAAAAAGTAGGCGAATATGTTTTGCATTGGGATGAATTCATCTTCAGCAAGGGTGTTTTGGACATGTTTAAAAAATTAAGCGAGAAGTTTGGGCACATCATTGTTGTCAGCAACCAGCGAGGCGTGGGCAAAGGTTTGATGACCGAAGAAGCTTTGCAAACGATCCATTTTGAAATGCAAAGAGAAGTTGAAATCGTCAACGGACAAATTGACAAGATATACTACTGCACAGAAAAAGATGATAAATGTTTCTTTCGAAAGCCTAATCCTGGCATGGCTTTTCAGGCATTGCAGGATTTCCCTGATATTGATCTTAGCAAATCAATTATGGTGGGCAACAAGCCCGGCGATATGAAATTCGGACGCTCTGCCGGCATGTTCACTGTTTTTGTTAAAACAACCAATCCGGATCAGGCCTTTCCACATGCTGATATTGATATGATGTTTCCATCTCTATATGATTTTGCAGCGGCTTTATAGGCGGGGTAATCCTTTCCTGTCATTTGAATCTGCGGTTTAGGATAATTTTTGAAGTTTTTTGCCGTTCTTAGCATGGACCAAATCGTCTATCCAAAGTGAAAAAGCCGCTTGTTTACATCGTTGCCCTTGTCCTTATTTCTTTCGTTGCACAGGGACAGACACAACATATCAATCTTACTGATTACAAAATCCTTCTTAAAAAAGAAGACAGTTTAAAACTCTATGCGAAAGATCTGGCCATAGACAGTTTTTCAAACAACCGCATGCGCAGCGACAGTTTTTTTATACGGGTATTGAGAAGAAGTCTGGCGGTGAAGAATTCTTTTTATTTTCCTTTTGATTCTGTGAAGGGTGTTGGAAAAGTATATGCGCCGGACAGCAGTTTTCGCATCATTAGCTGGTCCATTTTTTACAATGAAGATATTTGCCAGCAACGCGGCGTAATTCAATACCGCACCAAAGACGGTTCTTCCAAATATGTGCCTTTGCTCGATTATTCCGAACTGACGCCTTATCCCGAAGATTCTGCTCGTGACAACCGGCATTGGATTGGCGCGATCTATTACAATATCATTGAAACGAAATACAATAACAAAAATTACTATACGCTTTTTGGTTATGATCCGAACAACAAACAAACCAATAAAAAATGGATTGACGTTTTGACATTTGATTCGAACCAGATGCCCGTTTTCGGAGGTCCGTATTTCAGTTTTGAAAAGGACAGTGTAAAACGTCCCACACAATACCGCTACAGTATTGAATATAAAAAAGAAGCGTCCACGCTTGTGAATTACGATCCTGATCTGGACATGATCCTTGTTGATCATTTGATCTCAGAAACAGATCAACCGGAGCTGGCTTCTACGCTGGTTCCCGATGGCGATTATGAAGGCTTTAAATGGACGAATGGCAAATGGCTTCATGTTAATAAGGTGTTTGATCAAAAATTGGAAGATGGCCAGGCGCCTATCCCCGATCCTATTCGTGAT
>JAICTW010000814.1 GCA_025936195.1 Flavisolibacter sp. | reverse complement strand
TTGGAACCTGGTTTCGTCATCACCTTTGCCTTAAATTCAAAGTTCTTGAAATCGTGATTCATTACCGGACCTTCATAATATAAGTGGGAGCGGGGGCCATCTACTTTGATTGCGCCATCCTCTACCGAAAAAGTTCCGGGCTTTTCGCTGGCTTTCCATCCATCAAGGGTTTTTCCATCAAACAAACTTATCCAACCTTTTTTAGCTTTTAACTTACTTGTATTTGAAAAAGATATTAAACCCATTAATACTACAGCTAAGAATAACAAATTTTTTTTCATGTTTTTTTTATGTTGATGTTGATGATAAATCTTCTTATACTCCTAATGACCAACCCTGGCGATATTCTCTTTTTACGAATTGATTCGCTTCGTCAAAATTAGTAATTTTCATAGCCTTTGCGTCCCACAAAAGTTTCTTTCTTCCGGGATAAACTGATCGGCCCCTTTCATTTTTAGTTTCAATGTTCCAACTGCGAATTGCAAGATTCCCAATCAAAACACTTTCAGCAAATGGGCCTGCATATTCAAAATTAGAACTTGTGGTTGCATTTCCATAACCAGCCATGCAGGCATTTACCCATTGAAGGTAATGACCTTCCGGGACACGGGCAATTGTTTCTTTAGGCATCGTAACTTCTTGCATAAGTTTTGTAGGCAATAATCGTGGATTTTCCCCATAACAATCAAAGAGTAATTTTCCCTTTGTGCCTATAAATAAAATTCCGCCATCACTGTTTCCGAAAGGCTCACCCGGCAATAATTCATCAGGAACAGGAGGCAAAAGACCTCCATCGTGCCATGATAATTGGATGTCGCCCTTTCCGTCTTTTCTTGGATATTTTAAATGGATGATAGAAGCAGCGGGATATCCATCAGGAGATTTCATTTCTTTGCCATCAGGGCTCCAGCTTGTAGGAACGCTGCATTCTATTTCGGTGGGGAAATCAATTGGTAAAATGCGGAAAGCAGGGTCCATCATGTGGCACGCCATATCGCCCAAGGCTCCTGTTCCAAATGCATTCCATCCCCTCCAGTTCCACGGCATATACGCGGGATTATAAGCTACCTGCACGGGACTGGGGCCTAGCCAAAGGTCCCAATCAACACCTTCCGGAACAGGGTAATTCCCGGTAGGAGTGGGCAACCCCTGGGGCCATATAGGCCGGTTTGTCCATGCGTGTACGGTATGAACATCGCCTATCATTCCAGCGTCGTGAATCTCTTTTCCCGTACGTACGCCATCACCCGAACCGCCCTGGTTTCCCATTTGGGTAATGACTTTGTATTTATTTGCAGCTTCGGCGAGTTTGCGGCATTCATAAATATCATGCGCCAAGGGCTTCTGTGTATAAACATGTTTTCCCAATTGCATAGCCGCAATGGTTGCTACGGCATGCACATTATCCGGCGTTGAAATATTACAGGCATCTATATTTTTTCCTTCAGTTTCCAGCATCTTCCTGAAGTCCTTATAGTATTTTGCCTTTGAATAAGTCGCTCTTGATTTCGCACACCGTCTATCGTCCACATCGCATAACGCGACTATATTCACATTGGGACTTTTAGAAAAATTTTCCAGATCA
>JAICTW010000466.1 GCA_025936195.1 Flavisolibacter sp. | reverse complement strand
TTTTTAATTTTTCCGGCAATAAAAAAACAGGATTGACGCTTCCCATTTCTGCAAAAACCGGGATGGGTTCTTCCCTTTCATTGGCGAGATCGAACAGGGCTTTTCCTCCCTCGAAAGAGCCGGTAAATCCAACAGCTTTTGTCAAAGGATGTTGTACCAATGCCTTGCCTGTTTCAAATGAAGCGCCATGCAAATGAATGAAGACACCTTCAGGCAAATTGCATTTGCGTGCTGCTTCCTGCACAGCATTGGCCACCAATTCAGAAGTGGCTGCATGTGCAGGATGCGCTTTAAGAAGTACAGAGCACCCGGCCGCCAATGCGCAAGCCGTATCTCCGCCAGCAGTGGAATAGGCGAAAGGAAAATTGGAAGCGCCAAAAACAACAACAGGTCCCAGAGGAACTAACATTTTACGCAGGTCGGGTTTGGGCGGATTACGACTAGGATCGCCTGTATCAATGCGGATATCTAACCATGTACCTTCTGCGCAGGCATCGGCATAGGAATTCAATTGAAAGATGGTTCGTTTTAATTCTCCCTGCAATCTTGTTTCATCCAAATTGGTTTCTTTACTAGCCGTTGGAATTAATTGATCGGCGACAGCCTCCAATTCTTTCGCAATGGCTTTCATGAATGCGGCTCTTTCTTTCAGATCTTTTTTTCTGTATTGCCTGAATGCCTTCCATGAGCGTTGCAACGCTTCATCCACTTCCTGGAGGCTTGCATCTTTATAAGTAGTTGCCATAATTGAAAATTATTTTGCAAAGTTGAGGAAGATTGATTGAATGGGTGGCAAACAATAAAATCCTCCCGGCAATTTGTGTTTAATAAATAGATTGGAGATAGTTTAGGAAGTAACAGCTTTCATTTAACGGATAGGTTGTTCTTTTGAGAGGTTTGAAGAGAAAAGACTTTCTTCTATTTTTGGCTGGTTGCAATGAAATATCTAACCTTCATACTAGTCCTTTCTATTCTTTGCACAAGAACATTTGCACAAGCTATCGACTCTGTGGACATTGACATTAACAGCATTGAGTACGAGCCTGTAACAGAAAACAACTACAAGGCTTTCCCAAAAGCGAAACTCATTGTTGATTATTATTACACGAATGGAATTTCTTATGGAGACAGATATTCTTACGAGATAATCCTTGTTGACTCTCTGCTTATGTTTGGCTTTAGTTCACCAGAGACAGATAGCTACAATTATATTTCGTATCAGAAAAAACAACTGTTGACATCAAAACATGTAAACGCAATCAAATCTGTACTGACTTCAGCAGGTTTAAAACAAACAAAGAAAGGAATCCCACAGCCAGACGCCTCTGCTTACGAAAAAGACGTTTTAATAGTGACGTATAAAAATATAAATATTGCTGGTGGACGCTTCAACCATGTAATTTTTCCCGATAGTGCGACTGAGGCACAGAACAACAAGGAAATTGCATCGGAACGCAAGTTGACTTCAAGCGTCGGAGGAAATTACGAGCTAGTTATTGAGACACTAAAAAAATATTTTTCGGACTTGCCTAAACTTCTGGAGCAAGTACAAAAGCTGGATTAACTACAGCTAACGTTGATCAGCGCATATGTCGAGACGACCAACAGCAAGCATCTAAAAATCGCTAAGCACACCAACATTTTCTTCTGAATCCCACTCTCGTCCTTAATAAAAAAATATTGTTGAAACAACGAAATCATGCTACATTGTAAAATACCCCCTTGATCAGTACTAAGATGAATAAACAAAATAGCAGCAATAAAAGAAAAACCCTTTCTCCTGAGTTGAGCGATTTCACCATGCCGAAGTCGGTTCTTAAATTGGTTCCTCATTCCATCATCATTGGCATTGCAGGTGCGTTTATAGCGCTTATTCTTCTCGACCTGATTGGTCTCATCACCAACTTACTCTATTACCAGCGTTTTGATCTTTCACTCGTTTCTCCCCGCAATAACACACTTGGCTGGCTGGCCGTTTTAATCCCAATGGCCGGAGGATTGATTGTGGGCCTGATGGCCCGTTATGGTTCGGAGCGTATTCGCGGACATGGCATTCCCGAGGCTATGGAAACCATTCTTGTTGGTGGTAGTAAGGTAGAACCCAAGCTCACTATTCTTAAGCCCATTTCCAGTGCTATCAGTATTGGCACCGGCGGCCCGTTTGGCGCCGAGGGCCCGATCATTTTAACCGGTGGTGCTATTGGTTCCGTAGTAGCGCAATTTCTTAACCTCACGGCTATTGAACGAAGAAGTCTTTTAGTAGCGGGTGCTGTAGCTGGAATGAGTGCCGTGTTCGGAACACCTATTGCAGCCGTAATGCTTGGTGTTGAGCTGCTTTTGTTTGAATGGAAACCACGCTCCTTTATTCCTTGCGCTATTGCGAGTATTGTCGCCAACACAGTGCGGTATTTATTTGTAAGTGAAGGATGGATGAAGGCTGAGCCATTATTCCCTGTGCAAAAAATGGTGCAGTTAGGAAACACGGGATTATTGGATGCAGTGATATTGGGAATTATTTGCGGCGGCATGGCATGGCTGCTAACGAAGGCCGTGTATGGTGCCGAAGATGCGTTTAGAAAATTACCCATTCACTGGATGTGGTGGCCCATACTTGGGGGATTGGTCGTAGGCATTGGTGGTGTTATTGAACCGCATGCACTGGGCGTGGGTTATGATACCATTGCCGATGAACTGGCAGGGAATCTTGCAGTAACTGCATTGGTAAGCATTTTTGTAGTGAAACTAATTATTTGGGCGATTGCACTTGGCTCGGGCACAAGCGGCGGCATACTGGCGCCCATATTAATGATGGGTGCTGCTTTAGGCGGACTATTGGGATTGGTTTTTCCTGGTAAAATTCCGGGCGAATGGGCTTTGCTGGGAATGGCAGGTGCATTGGCAGGCGTCATGCGTTCGCCATTTACTTCTATTATTTTTCCAATTGAACTCACACACAGCACTGACTTATTTCTTCCCTTATTGATAACCGTTACACTGGCACATCTTATCAGTGTGCTCACTTTAAAGCGTTCTATTCTTACCGAGAAAGTGGCCCGGCGCGGATTTCACGTGTTAAGAGAATATGCAGTGGAACCGCTGAAAGTACTTTTTGCCGAAGACGTGATGTCAACCGATGTGCTTACGATAAGCACCGGCACAAGCATGTCCGAAGTAAAAGCCGTAGTACAGGCGCAGCGACACATGCGGCGACAACGACTGCTGCCCGTGGTAACACCGGACGGCATCATGCTGGGAGTTATTTCCTGGCAGGATATATTGGAGAAGTCTCTGGCCGGCAACCTCTCAGGAATGGTAGATGATTACATGATCAAAAACGTGATCACTGCTTTGCCGGAAGAATCGCTGCGTGTAATAGCGGATAGAATGGCGGTCAATCATGTGGGTGTGCTGCCCGTGGTAGAGAGTG
>JAICTW010000712.1 GCA_025936195.1 Flavisolibacter sp. | reverse complement strand
GAGACGCTTTTTGTTGTTACTTTTGCCATTCTTACTTTTGTGATTAAACTGGTTGACGCAAAGCCAACCTCCCTGGTTAAGCTCCTTGAATTTTGAAAACAATAAACCTTGGTTCAATTTTTCTCTCTATGAAGGATATGCTTTCCCGCATTCTTTGGTTCTTGACAGTGCTATTGTTGCTGCAGCATGCTAACGCACAAAATTTTTCATTGGTAAAAAAGGAGCGTGGTTGCATGATTGCATACAGCAAGGCAGAACCGAAACTCGATTCTATTTCCGCCAATCTGCTTGCAGAAGATATTGAAAGGGTTACTTCTTACAAGCCACAGGTGATAACAGATCTGACTAAAGCAAAGGGAAACGTCATTATTATCGGTAACATTCAGTCAGGGTTTATTCGAAAATTTATAAGTGTACAATCGCCGGTTTATAAGAAGCTGTTGCATAAATGGGAATGTTTTGCTTTTAAAACTATTGACAAACCTTTCAATAATATTTCCAAAGCATTTATCATTACCGGCAGTGATGCAAGAGGCACTGCTTATGGCGTTTTTACTCTTTCCGGGAAGATCGGTGTTTCGCCCTGGTATTGGTGGGCGGATGTTCCGGTGAAACAACAAAGGGAATTAACGATTACGCAAAATGATTATATTTCAACACCTCCTGCTGTGAAATATAGAGGTATTTTTATCAACGATGAAGACTGGGGACTTCAACCGTGGGCGGCGAAAACCTTTGAACCGGAAACAAACGATATCGGCCCAAAAACCTATGCGAAGGTGTTTGAGTTATTGCTTAGGCTAAAAGCCAACCTGATTTGCCCGGCCATGCATCCATCTACGAAAGCGTTCTTTCATTATCCGGGCAATGTAAAAGCTGCTGAAGATTATCAAATAGTAATTGGCTCTTCGCATGCGGAGCCGATGCTTCGCAATAATGTAAGCGAATGGAATGAAAAAATCATGGGATCCTTCAATTATCTTACCAACAAAAAAAGCGTTTATCAGTATTGGGAAGATCGGGTAAAACAAAGCAAGGGCCTCAATGCTATTTACACCCTCGGCATGCGCGGTGTTCATGATAGCGGCATAGAAGGCGTAAAAGATCCTAAAGAAGCCGTGCCTTTGCTGGAACGCATTTTCAAAGACCAGCGGGAGTTGCTCGCGAAATATGTGAGCAAAGATGTAACTGCTATTCCGCAAGCTTTTACGATATACAAAGAAGTATTGGATATATATGATGCGGGCTTAAAAGTGCCGGAAGATGTAACGCTTGTATGGCCCGATGACAACTACGGTTACATACGGCGGCTGGACAATGAAAAAGAGCAAGCCCGAAAAGGCGGTAGTGGCATATATTATCACGCTTCTTACTGGGGAAGGCCGCACGATTATCTTTGGCTGCCGTCCACCCATCCTTCCCTGATGCGCGAAGAAATGATGAAAGCTTATGAAACAGGTGCGAACCGATTGTGGGTGCTGAATGTCGGTGACATCAAGCCGGCAGAATACAACATCCAGGAGTTTTTGGACATGGCGTACAATCCGGCTCCGTTTAAAGATAGTAAATACAGTAAAGAACATCTATTACATTGGACTACTTATCTCTTTGGAAAAGAGGAGGCACAAAAAATACAATCCATCCTTTGGGAGTACTACCAGTTGGCCTTCGAACGCAAGCCAGAATTTATGGGTTGGAGCCAAACAGAACCGAATACAAAAACGACCTACACGCGGTTTAATCATTTCTATTATGGCGATGAAGCTCAAAAACGCATAGACAAGTATGATGCAATAGAAACAGAGGTAAAAGAATTAAGGTCGGAAATAAACCCGAAGGATCAGGATGCTTTTTATGAACTAGTGTATTATCCGGTTCTTGGTGCTTCGGAGATAAATAAAAAATTCTTATACAGGGATAAGGCTTATTTCTATGCGAAACAAAACCGGCTAAGTGCTTACGAATATGCTCAATTGTCAAATGCTGCTTATGACACTATTGTAAAAGAAACAAAATATTATACCACCAACCTGGCCGGTGGCAAATGGAAAAATATTAT
>JAICTW010000509.1 GCA_025936195.1 Flavisolibacter sp. | reverse complement strand
CTCGACCAGGCCTTTGCCGGCCTGGTAGCAGCTTATGACCCGTTAGGATGGGAAGGCGGTATCAGTTCTGGTTACTCCAACTTTCCTTGTTTAGAAGCGGCAGGTGATGATTGCTTTGGCGGTGGAGGCAGCGCTTCAGATGTGCCTTACCTGAATACAATGGATAGTTATGCTATAGATGCTGCCAATGGGCCTCAGCTTGATTTTTGGCAAAAGAATTTTACAGGAATATCGCGTGTAAACACCGTCCTTTCTGTGTTTGAAAAAGATATTCCCGGTTTAGATGATGCTGTTAAAAAAAGATATATTGCTGAAGCAAAGTTTCTCAGGGCTCACTACTACTTTGACCTTGTAAGATTATTTGCTAATGTGCCTTTATTTACTGAACCACTCCCCAAGGAAGAAATATACAATGTTACCCAGGCGTCACCTGAAGAAGTGTATGCACAAATTGAAAAAGATTTGAAGGAAGCAATCGCCGAACCGAATCTTCCTGATAAAGTTCCTGCAGCTACCGAAGCTGGCCGCGTTACCAAAGGTGCTGCACAGGCACTGCTTGGTAAAGTGTATCTGTATGAGAAAAAATGGAATGATGCTGCTGCACAATTTGCCGATGTAAATGGCACTCCCGGCGGCACCAGTAAATACGGCTATCAATTGCTTAACAGCTTCAGTGATATCTTTCGTGTAGATAATAAATTCAGCAGCGAATCCATCATTGAGATCACTCATACTTCTATTGCAGCATCAGGCTGGGGAAATGTTTCCAATATGGAAGGAATGATAGCCTCTCAAATGGTTGGGCCAAGAAGCTACAATGGCCCCATTTATTATTCAGGATGGGGAGGCTGCCCTATTACTCCTTCATTATTTAATGTGATACACAATGATCCGCGCTATGCAACCACTGTAGCTGATGTGGATAGTCTGGTAAATTTAGGATTGGCAACTTATGTCCCGGGTTACCAGAACACAGGTCATTTTGCTAAAAAATTTGCTCCACAACAATCTTTTAAAAACACCAATGCCGGCCCCGCACCTCCTAACTATCCACAGAATTATATTGAGATGAGGCTGGCCGATACTTACTTAATGGAAGCAGAAGCTTTGGTACAGGGCGGTGGTGACTTAGTTAGAGCAGCGGCGTTGTTGAATGCAGTTCGTGCAAGAGTAGGCCTTGAACCTGAGGAAGCTACTTTAGAAAATATTTATAATGAACGCCGGCTGGAACTGGCTACTGAAGGACATCGCTGGTATGACCTGATACGCACCGGAAGGGCCGCAGCCATCTTAGGGCCTTTAGGATTTGTAACAGGGAAGAATGAATTATTGCCAATTCCATTACCTGAATTGAACAATACCAAGATGGTTCAAAATCCGGGGTATTGAGTGAGCGGTCAGTACCGAGGGTCAGACCGCGGGTGTAGAAGTGAGATGGCTTCTGTTTTGTAAGGAGCATCAAGATACCTGTAATAATAGTCGCGGTCTGACGCCAGGCGTGCCGACCGCTAAACGATAGAACATGTTGAAGATCATAATTATTTTTTGTGCATCATTTTTAGGGTCGTGTGTAAAGGCGCAAATACAGTCGGATCAAAGCTCTTCAGGGAAAGATAAAGCCTTCAGGCAACAGTTACTTCTCACAGATCAATCGGTCAACAGAATAGCCATAGCAGATGTAAGCTCAGGAAAAATTACCTGGGATTGGCGCGCGAGTGAATCTAATATTCGTCCACAGGATGTAAAGTGGTTTAATGCTCCAAGCGATGCAAAGGCAGTATATGACGATAAATATATTTTGCTAAATGCTTCTCTTGGTGGAGTAGCATTAGTAAGAATTGCTGATAAAAAAACAGTGTTTTACGCTTATGCCGGAGGTAATACGCATTCTGCTGAGTTATTGCCGGATGGCAACATTGTTACTGCATCCAGTACCGGCAGCTATCTTATGATCTTTCATACTGATACTTCGCATTTTCCAGACAATGTTTACAGTAAGAAAATTTACCTGCCTTTTGCACATAATGTGGTTTGGGATAAAACACGAAAGCTGTTATGGTCAGCGGGTAAAAACAAACTCTACTCATTTCGTTATAATTTCAATTGTGAACATCCTGATCTGATAATGGTAGATTCAACTGTATTGCCTGATACAGATGCACATGATCTTTTTCCAATGTATGGAAAAGATTCACTTTGGTTAACCACCATACACGGTGTATTTAAAATCGATCCCTCCACAAAAAAGATAACGGCTGTAAAAGGTAATCATACTGAGAATATTAAAAATGTTTCTTCCGGCCCTAACGGGTTTCCCGTCATAGGAATGCTACCTAAAGTAAAATGGTGGACGGATGAAGTATTGGATAATACTGGCCATAGTATCTTTAAACAAGAAGGCTTAAAAATGTATAAAGTAAGATGGTTGTTGCCTAACCTCTTTAGTTATCAGCAACACGATGCAATAAAATTTTGTAAATAAAAGAGTAATAAGAATGAATGAAAATTTATTGGGAAAATTCAAATGGCTATCAGAATCTTTATTCATGCAGCAGATAAGCAAAGTTTTTATTATTCTTTTTTTAATTGGCTATGCATCTGGTACTGTTCATGCACAATCTAAAATAATACCATCCAAACAGCAACGCCCTAAACTGGTCGTGGGTATTGTAGTTGACCAGATGCGTTGGGACTACCTGTATCGTTATTATGACCGTTATGGACAGGATGGATTTAAGCGATTATTAAATGATGGCTTTAGTTGTGAAAATACTTTGATCAACTATTTGCCTTCCGCCACAGCAGTAGGGCATTCTACTATTTTCACCGGCTCCGTACCTTCTATTCATGGCATTGCCGGTAATGAATGGATTGATCAGTTGACCGGACGCAAATGGTATTGCACAGAAGATACGATTGAGCAAACAGTAGGAAGCACTTCCAAAGCAGGAAAAATGTCTCCACGAAATTTATTGGTTTCAACCATTACTGATGAGTTGCGTTTGGCTACCAATTTTCAATCACAGGTAGTGGGCGTATCGCTAAAAGACCGCGCAGCCATTCTTCCTGCCGGACATACAGCCACAGCGGCTTTCTGGATGGATGATGCCACAGGCCGCTTTATCACCAGCACCTACTATATGAAGCAATTGCCAGACTGGGTGAATCAATTTAATGACAAGGAACCCGGTAAGCAATTATT
>JAICTW010000058.1 GCA_025936195.1 Flavisolibacter sp. | reverse complement strand
GGAATATTGCGGTAATCCACCACCAGGTCCTGATAGCCGAATGTAGTACCTCTTTCAGTAAGCATCACTTTGTTGTTTCCGGTGTTTCTAATTTTTTCTACGGCAAACTTCATAGCCTCACCGCTAACAAACTGTCCTTTTTTTACGTTTACAATTTTATTTGTATTTCCTGCTGCTATCAGTAACTCCGTTTGCCTGCAGAGGAACGCAGGTATTTGCAAAACATCAACATATTGTGCAGCCATGGAGGCCTCTCTTTCCGAATGAATATCTGTTGTGGTTGGCAGTGAAAATTTTAGTGCCGCTTTTTGAATGATCTGCAAAGCTGCTTCATCTCCGAGTCCTGTAAAAGAAGAACCGCTGGTGCGGTTGCCTTTTTTATAAGATGATTTGTAAATAAGCGGGATCTTATGCCGCTTGCAGATAGCCGAAACTTTTTCCGCTACTTCAAAAACCAGTTCCTCGCTTTCCACCACGCAAGGTCCGGCTATCAAAAAGAAATTATCCTTATCGTATTTCTGATTACTGAACAGATCTTCTAAAAATTGTGTCATGGAACAAAAATACATCAATCGTAAATGGTGAAAACGTGAAGGGAGGATCGGAAGGTGGAGGTGAGTGAACGTTCTTTTAAGAGTTTGCAATTCTCAGTTTGCAGTTGACAGCCGGTAGTTAAGAGTTCAAACCTGGAGCGTTCATTAAATCAGATGCAATCGTTAGAATAGAATTACAACGGAGTCGCAACGGCAAATTATTTTTAATAATATTCTTTTGATACAAGCTATTGTTTGGCAATAACAATCTAAAGAACTCTTCAATTCACGATTGACGATTCATGTTTCACGATTACATTTGCCGATTATGGCAAAAGAGAAAATATTGGTGATCGGCGCCTCCGGACAAATTGGTGTGGAATTAACCATGGCGCTTCGGAAAATTTATGGCGCCTCCCATGTAATTGCTTCTGATCTGCGTGAGCAAAATCAACTGCTGGAAGGAACCGGACCTTATGTGAGCCTTGATGTAATGAATAAAGAAATGCTTCATGTGCAGGTCATTCGCCAGGGTGTTACGCAGATCTATTTATTGGCGGCCATTTTATCAGCAACAGGAGAGAAGAATCCAAATCTTGCCTGGCATTTGAATATGCAGGGTTTGTTGAATGTTTTAGATATTGCAAAAGAAGAAAAGCTATCCAAAGTATATTGGCCCAGCAGCATTGCTGTATTCGGGCCCACTTCGCCAAAAAAAAATTGTCCGCAGCAAACCATCATCGAGCCGACAACTGTTTACGGCATCAGTAAATATGCCGGAGAATTTTGGTGCAATTATTTTTTTAATAAATATGCAGTTGATGTTCGCAGCCTTCGATATCCGGGGCTGATCTCATACAAATCAGCACCCGGCGGCGGCACTACCGATTATGCTGTTGAAATTTTTCACGAAGCACTGGAAGAGAAACACTACGACTGCTTTTTGAAAAAAGACACTTATTTGCCCATGATGTATATGCCCGATGCCATTCGTGCCACTATTGAACTCATGGAAGCACCAAATGAAAAAATCACCACAAGGACTTCCTATAATATTTCTGCCATGAGTTTCTCTCCGGAAGAAATTGCAGCCGAGATCAAAAAGCACATTCCTGAGTTCACTGTCAATTATGTACCTGATTACCGCCAGATCATTGCCAATAGCTGGCCGCAAAACATTGATGATTCCATTGCCCGGAACGACTGGGGGTGGAAGCCCGAATACGATCTTTCAAGAATGACGGAGGATATGTTGAACAATTTAAGGAAGAACCTATAGCTGAAAGTCAGAGTTCAAAGTCAGCAGAATTTTTCTCAGTATCATTGAAAATATTCAATTGTAAAATGCTCTTACAGTCAGATGGTATTGTGAAAGCATGTTCCTGTTGTATCGTGTTTTTCTCAAATCTCTTTGTATCTGTTAAGAAATTTATCGTGCCATAGCCTAGAACAAAAGCTCACAGTATTAATGCAGATAACTACAACATCACTTCTTTCATTCTAAAGGCTTGTTTAAAAAAACAGGCTTCAACAACCATGGTAGGGTGTTACCAGCACTAATAAAAAAACTAAAAAATATATCTCTTACGTTCCTTCATCTTCATTTCAAAAATTATTTTCTACTTTTCACCCCTTAATAGCTTTTGAAAAATGAAGAAAAAAATTGCATTGGTAACCGGCGGTTTTTCAGGAGAGGCTGTGATTTCGTATCGTTCGGCGGCCACCATCTACAACCATCTGGACAAAAACAAATTTGAAGTTTACAAAATTGATGTCAATCCTGAAGGCTGGTTTTATGAAGATGCATCCGGCATTAAAACGCCGGTAGATAAAAATGATTTTACTATTAACCGCGACGGAAAGAAAATACAATTCGATGCTGTCTTCATTGGTATGCACGGTACGCCGGGCGAAGACGGAAAACTGCAAGGCTATTTTGATATGCTTGGATTGCCTTACACTTCCTGTAACGCAGCAACATCGGCACTTACGTTCAATAAACGATATACAACAGCGGTAGCAGCCGTGTCGGGAATTAATGTGGCCCGTTCTGTTCTATTCATCAAAGGCCAGTTTGAAAATGCAGACAAAGCGGCAAGCGATCTTCGCTTCCCGGTTTTTGTAAAACCCAATAATGGCGGGTCCAGCATCGGTATGTCGAAAGTGAACAAGGCTTCTGAAGAACTGGGAACAGCCATTGAAAAAGCATTTAAGGAAGACGACCAGGTGTTGGTGGAAGAAATGATCCAGGGAAGAGAATTCACGGTTGGCGTTTTCAGAACAAAAGGAGAGATCATTGTTCTGCCTATTACCGAAGTAACTGCACACAAAGAGTTCTTTGATTTTGAAGCCAAGTACGGAGGCAAATCCACAGAAACCACTCCCGCCCAATTGCCCGATGAATGGAAAGGAAAACTGGAAGCTGCTGCTAAAAAAATTTATGAAGTTTTTAATTGCAGGGGAGTGGTCCGCATAGATTTTATTTACAATGCCGAACAAAATCAACCCTATATGCTGGAGATCAATACCATTCCCGGGCAAAGTGATGCCAGCGTAGTTCCGCAGCAGGTAAGGGCAAAAGGCTGGGACTTAAAAGATTTTTATACGAAGCTTGTGGAAGAAGCGTTACTAAAAACATAGTGGCCGGTTCAAGTTACGGGTTTGGCAACTTTAACCTGCGACCTGTAACATGTAACTCGTAACCTGCTTATCTTGCACACCCAAACGAAAAGCCTGCATGATCAAATACATTACAAGTCGTCCATTATGGTTTAATATCCTTGTTGCTATTGGACTTGTTTTTTTTGCCGTACTGATTTTTATCTTGCTTTTGGGAGTGATTACCCGTCACGGTAAATCCAAAACGGTTCCTTATGTTGTTGGAAAAAATATCAATACAGTAGAAAGCCAATTAAGCGATGCTGGTTTTGAAACCGTGGTACAGGATTCGGTTTATTACGATTCTTTGCCTCCGGGCATTGTGATCAAACAGGTTCCGGATGCCGATGCCGTGGTGAAAGTAAATCGCACGGTTTATGTTATCATCAATCGTTTTGTTCCACCGGATATTTCCATGCCCAATATTATCGGCTACAGTTTGCGCAACGCACAATACACATTGGAAAGTATGGGTTTGAAATTGGGAGACACTACTTCAAGAGTGGACTTTGCCAAAAACACAGTATTGGAAATGTCATTAGATGGGAAACCAATAAAACCCGGAGATAAAATAAAAGTGGGAAGCAGTATCGATTTGGTTATTGCCAGTGGTCCCGGCGAAGAACAAATTACCGTTCCCAAACTGGTAGGATTACAACTGGCTGATGCAAGAGTTTTATTAGAGCAATTGGGTGTAAATCTTGGAGCCATTACTCAGGATCCCGATGTAAGGGACATAGAGAATGCCTACATCTATAAGCAGGCGCCCACGGCTGGAGCAGGAAAGATCCGTCCCGGACAACTGATTGATGTATGGTTAGGTGTGAACAAACCAGTTGAAGAACCAGCCGATTCCTCGCAAATGAATAACGATAATGGTTATTTGCCCATTCCTCAATTACCTTGACAATGAAAAATATTTCCGTAGAAGAATTAAAACAGAAAATAGATAGCGGCGAAAAGATCAACCTGATTGACTGCCGTGAGCCGCACGAATACGAAGAAGCTAATCTTGGAGGAAAATTAGTTCCGCTCGGTAAAATTCAAACGATGCAGATCGAGGAGATAGAAGATCTGAAAGAGGAAGAAGTGATCGTTCATTGCCGCAGCGGTAAACGCAGCATGATGGCCTGCATGATGCTGGACCAGATGGGATTTACCAACACGTATAATGTGGTTGGCGGAATATTAGAATGGCAGGAGAAATTCGGCACCACTAAATGATGCCGAATAGTAGATAAATTATTTTGTTTCAAAATTTCAGATTGACTCCTGCAAAGAAATTGGTTCCCGCCATTGGAAAATAAAAATTCTCCGTGATCAGTTGTGTGTTGTAATAATAGCTGTAGGTATAACCATTGGGTTCATATTTTTTATTGAACACATTGTTTACCTGAAAGATCAGGTCCACATTCTTCAACCATTTTTTGCCAAAGGAATAAACGGCTCTCATATCTTCTGTAAAATAAGCATCCAACTTTCTTGATTCATTACTTGTATTATCCAAATATTGTTTGCTTACGTATTTGCTAAGCAGATCAATGTCTAATTTTTGCAGCGGTGTTACGGTGATCGTTGCCGCGCCAACTACTGAGGGCGAAAACGAAATATCTGTCTCGTGGTATTGATTGGCTTTTTGTCCGCCGTTATCGTAATCATCAATGTATTCAGTGAAGTTCAAAATTTTGTTGCGGCTGAATGTAAGATTGCCTTCAGCTTTCAGCCATTGATTGATCTGCTTTGCACCCTGCAATTCTATTCCTAAACGATAGCTGTTTGGAATGTTCGTTCTTGTATAGGCGCCCACATCATTGATCTTGCCGGTCAATACCAATTGATCTTTGTACTTCATGTAATAAACATTGGCAGAAAGAAAGGTTTTGTTGTTCTTTCGTTCAATACCTGCTTCCCAATCGCCAAGGCTTTCAGCCTTGGGTTGTTGGTTCAGGCCTGCTTCAAAATCATCACGGTTGGGTTCTTTATGAGCAACACTGTAGGAACCATAAACGAGCCAGTGATTTTTATGATAGCTCAATCCGAGTTTTGGATTGAAAAAATTATAGGTGTTGTTGATGAAGAGAGTGGGATTGTCTTCAAATCCCTGCAAGTCATAATTCACTCTTCTGTATTGTGCATCGGCAAACAATTGCAATTGATCCGAAAGGTCCTGTTGCCATTTGCCATATACATTGAAATCTTTTTTGAATGCGTTCAAATTATACCACTGCATGGATCCGTTCCACGGTTGCTGCGACCAGGTTACATCGCCAAAATGCCTGCCGTCGTATTTGGTAACAGCGCCGCCCAATGTCAAATGTGTTTTGCCAAAATCATTCTGTAAGGAAAATATGCTTCCGTAAAATTTATTCCTCAACCACAATTGCCGAATCAAGTCGGTTTGAAAAACAGTATCACCATTTACAACAGGATAATTCATTCCGTAATCAGCATAATCCTGGGATGGTTTGTATTCTTCATAATAACCTTTGCCGGGAGTTAAGAAACCTGCAATATTGAAACTAAAATTGGAAGTGAACCGGTGCGTGAAAAACAACTGATAATGGTTCTGCCAATAATTATCCGTTTGGTTTTGGTAAGTGAAGTAGTTGTATTTTCTCGGAGCCGAAGTAAACAGATTAACGGAATCTGCGGAAGTGAAATAAAGCGATCCAAGATTGTTTTGATAATGTTGTTCCAATGCCGTCAAATCGTTTCTCAGCTTTGCTTCCGGAATTCCATTCCATGCCTGATAAGTTTTTTCCTTACCCAGAAGAATATTGAAGCGCAGATCATTTTTATTCGATAAATAAGCAGCGGAGAGATAAGCTGATTTCAAATTCGTGCTTGCCCTGTCAACGTATCCATCACTGGAAACGCGGGAAACTCGTGCATCAACAGTAAAGTGGTTAGCCAGCAAACCGGTTCCGGCTTTAATGGTATTCTTCCACGTATTGAAAGAACCATAGCTGTTGTTGATTTCACCATAAGCATTTCTGTTGACTTCATTTGTTGTGAAATTAATGGTAGCGCCAAAAGCGCCTGCACCGTTTGTTGATGTACCCACGCCTCTTTGAATTTGAATACGGTTTACCGAAGAAGCAAAATCGGGAAGGTCAACAAAAAAAGTCCCCTGGCTTTCTGCATCATTGTAGGGAATGCCGTTAAGCGTCACATTAATTCGTGAAGCATCGGTTCCGCGAATGTGAATGCCGGTGTAACCCACTCCATTCCCTGCATCTGAATTGACGACCACCGATGGCGTTTGATTTAATAAGAAGGGAAGGTCCTGTCCAAGATTTTGCTTGGCAATTTGTTTTTTGTCCAAATTGGTTTTGGCAAACGGAGCAGTTGGCGAAGCCGTTACGGCTCTCACTTCCACAGGCGGAAGATCAGTCGTGTCCTTTTTTTGTTGCGAATAAGCGGTTAGCGATGAAATGAGACCAATAAAAAATACAATCCTTTTCATTTTTAAAATTTTAAATGAAAGGGAATGCTGGAGAGGAGAGTTTCAGTTTGCAATTGGCAGTTGGTGCCGAAGACCAACTGCCAATTCTTTGTAAAGCTCCCTGCGCAGGCATTACCCTGATCAGGTTCTGCGGGTGTAATCTCAGCCTTCGTGAAGAAAGCACCCCGGAAACACTGAAGTGAGGCACAAATTTATAAAGGAATTTTTGGAAACGGCTGTAACCTTTTTGCGGCAGAGCCGTTTTACTGCAAATAACTATTATGAAGAAAATAGTTTTCCTGATTGCTGCGGCTTTTGTTTTTATTACAGGTTTTGGTCAAAAAACCATTCACGATCCCAATGTAGAAGTGAGGAATGTCAGCGGCTTTCATGCTGTTGAAGTTTCCGGTGGCATTAATCTTTATTTGAGCAGTGGGGATGATGCTGTTGCTGTAAGTGCTGCTGACAAAGAAGTTCGTGATCATATTGTAACAGAAGTAAAAAATGGGGTGCTGAAAATCTATCTCGATTGGAAGAAAGGATTCATGTTCTCGCTTCATGGACGATCAATAAAGGCTTATGTTTCCTGCAAGTCTTTAGAAGCACTTTCTGCTTCAGGCGGTTCTGATATAATGGTGGATGGAACGATCAGCTCAGATAAATTAAGCTTAAGTTTTTCAGGCGGCTCGGATTTTAACGGCAAAGTAGCTGTGGGCAGTTTAGCTATAGACCAAAGTGGCGGTTCTGATGTTCACATGAGCGGACATGCAGCTACAATTAGCATTAGTGCCAGCGGCGGCAGCGATTTTGGAGGCTATGATTTAATTTCCGATAAATGTACCATTAATGCAAGTGGAGGCAGCGATATCAATATTACAGCGAATAAGGAAATTTCCGCTGAAGCAAGCGGCGCCAGTGATGTTTCCTGGAAAGGGAATGCTACTGTAAAGAAAGTAAATGCTAGTGGAGCAGGAAGTGTTTCTCACAAGTCATAATCGGCCAACACAACACAAGAAAAAAGCCCGGATTCTTCCGGGTTTTTTATTTAGTGGTTCTTTAAATAAAATTTGTTTGGCTTGCCTTTAAATCACTCCTATATTTGCAACCCAAATCGCGAAGTAGAGCAGCGGTAGCTCGTCGGGCTCATAACCCGAAGGTCGGTGGTTCGATCCCACCCTTCGCAACTGGAGCCCCTCTTCGGGGCTTTTTTTATTGCAATAAATTTGCGTAAGATGAAATCAGGTTTTGTCAACATATTCGGAAGGCCCAATGCAGGCAAAAGCACTCTGCTGAATGCTTTGATGGGAGAGAAGCTGGCCATTGTTTCGCCGAAAGTGCAAACCACACGTCATCGCATAAAAGGAATACTGACAACAGAGCAGTACCAGGTTATTTTTTCCGACACGCCGGGTATCATTGATCCTAAATACAAGCTTCATGAAAAGATGATGATGGCGGTAAAAGGAGCTCTTGAAGATGCCGATCTTGCCTTGTTGCTTGTTGATATCAATGAAAACTGGCAGGAAGCTGATGAGATATTTTCTTCTTTGAAACTCAGGGTTCCTTCGTTGCTCGTTCTTAATAAAGTTGACAGAGCCTCGAAGGAAACACAACAAAATGCATTTAATTTTTTCAATGAAAAGAGCTATGCTAAGGAAGTGATAATGGTCTCCGCCTTAAATGGATTGCATGTACAGGAATTACGAAACAAAATTGTTGAACTGTTACCGGAAGGGGAAGCTTTTTTTGCAGAAGATGAAATATCCGATCTGCCCACAAAATTTTTTGTGGCCGAGATCGTTCGCGAAAAAATATTCGCCCTTTTTGAAGAAGAGATCCCGTATCAAACAACTGTTATCGTAAATGAATTCAAGCAAAAATCAACTTTGATTAAAATACGAGCAGAAATTATTGTTCAAAGAGAATCGCAAAAGGCCATCATCATTGGTGAAGGAGGAAAGATGATCAAGCAAATTGGTTCGGAGGCAAGAAAGGAAATAGAACAATTTCTCAGTGAAAAAGTTTTTCTTGAATTGTTTGTAAAGGTGAGACCGAAATGGAGAGAGAACGAGTTGTTGTTAAAAGAGTATGGGTATTAAAGCCCCCTGTCCTCTTAAAGGGGATCCCGATAGCTATCGGGATAGGTCGGAGAAACTTTTCTTTCTTCTGCTTTTCTTGGAGCAGTTAGATTAGTTGGGTGGGTTTACTATTTGTTTGAATAGTTCTTTAAAATAAAGTTGATGGTTTTGTACTTAGCTGTACTGCTGCTTTCATCTGCTGTTGCAGCCTGTGGCGCAGCAGGCGCCATCGCACTCTT
>JAICTW010000230.1 GCA_025936195.1 Flavisolibacter sp. | reverse complement strand
GGGTTGGTGTTATTGGATTTGCTGTGCTGATGCTCAAAGCGGTGATTTTTATTTTCATTTTCATGTGGATTCGTTGGACGATTCCGCGTTTCCGTTATGACCAGTTGATGAATCTTGGCTGGAAAGGCTTGTTGCCGCTGGCTTTGGTGAATATGCTTATTACAGCTGTGGTGGTTTTACTGCTGCATAAATAAACAAATTGTTTAAAGACAAACCCTAATATAAAACGGTTAAATTTGCGCCGTTAAAAGTGAAAGGATTTTTGAGATGCAATCATTAACAAACAGAAAAATGCAGGTGGAGCGCAAGCCTATGACGGTTTGGGAAAAAATGTACCTGCCTGCTATTGCAAAAGGCATGGGCATTACCATGAGCCACTTCTTTAAAAAGAAACCCACTATAAAATATCCCGAGCAAAAGAGAACATTCTCTTCTGTGTTCAGAGGGGTTCAAATATTAAACAGGGATGAGGAAGGCCGTGAAAGATGCACAGCCTGTGGTTTATGTGCCGTTGCCTGTCCTGCAGAAGCTATAACCATGGAAGCTGCGGAACGCCAGCCTGGTGAAGAACATTTATATCGTGAAGAAAAGTATGCAGCCAAATATGAGATCAATATGTTGCGCTGCATTTTTTGTGGATTCTGTGAAGAAGCATGTCCGAAAGATGCGATTTACTTAACACAAACTTTTGCGCCGTCAAATTACGCACGCAAAGGTTTTATTTATGGCAAGGAAGATTTGCTGATACCAAATCCCGTTACACAACCCGAAGAATATGCCAAAGCAAAAGGAACCATTGGCAAGGAAATAAAATAAAAGAACACCAACTGCAAGAATGAATATAACAGAAATATTGTTTTGGGTTCTCTCCGTTATTGCGCTGTTCAGTGCAGTAATGATGGTTATCAGCAAGAACCCTGTATATAGTGTGCTTTGGCTGATCGTTACTTTCTTTACCATTTCCGGACATTATATTTTATTGAATGCGCAATTCCTCGCCATTGTCAACATCATTGTGTACGCAGGTGCCATCATGGTATTGTTCCTGTTTGTGATCATGCTGATGAATTTGAACAAGGAGACAGAGCCGCAAAAAAATAAATGGCTCAAGCTTGCCGGTGCAGTTGCGGGAGGGAGTTTGTTGTTAGTGTTGGTTGCAGCCTTGCGCCATACCGAGAAAAATATGACCGAATTAGGAACGGGTGACATTGGATTGATCCAAAATCTGGGAAAGGTTTTATTCAAAGAGTATGTAGTTCCATTTGAATTAAGTTCCATTTTATTTTTGAGTGCCATGGTTGGTGCTGTGGTGATTGGCAAGAGGGATGAAAAAACTCCTGCAGAGAAATCGGTGGAGAAGGAAGCAAAAAGAGCAAATGAAACCAGAGATGCGATGGGCATCAACAGCATTGTGTAACGTTAGTTCTTTAAACAATTATGTAGTCAGCTTGATTGCTACTATTCATCGTCTGTTGTGTCACTCACTTCAAGGTTCTGAATTCTGTTGAGCATTATGGAAGTGTCATCATAAGAATTGTAGATTTCAAAGCAGCAAAGGCGTAGAGCTCCGTGCGCCGACGCTGAAGCTTTGGCGCAAGCGTTAGGAGCGACATTTAGAAACAAGTGATTGAGAGATGATAAAGCAGTAGTGAACGTCGAAGATGCTGAATAGAATTACCGAACGTACAAGAGTGCGACGCAAGAGAAGTTGAATGTAGTAATGTAGATGACTACATAAGAGTTAAATAAAAACCGTAGTGATAGTTTGAAATAAAAAAATCATTTTCAAATTGTTGCATTATTGAATTGTCAAATTGACTATGCCAATTAACTATTACATATTTCTTTCCATTGCGCTGTTTGTTATCGGCATTATTGGTGTGCTCACACGCCGTAATGCCATCATCATATTTATGTGTATTGAGCTAATGCTGAATGCGGTGAACTTATTGCTGGTGGCCTTTTCAAAAATGCATCACCTGGCCAATGCAGCAAGAGATATTACTGCCGGAAGCGACGGACAATTATTCGTGTTTTTCATCATGGTAGTTGCTGCAGCAGAAGTGAGTGTTGGCCTGGCCATCATTGTGATGCTCTACCGCAATACACATTCGGTTGATGTCAACTTTTTGAACAGACTAAAACACTAAAAATTCGAAACTTAAAAGTGAAAACTAAAAACTGTTCGGGCCGTGCAATTGAAGTTTTGACTTTTAACTTTTGACTTTTAACTTCTTTATGAAGAACTTAATTTTCTTAATTCCGCTTCTTCCCTTCATTGGTTTTTTGATCAATGGATTGGGACGAAAATATTTATCGAAAAGCATTGTTAGCATCATAGGAAGCGGAACGGTGCTGGCTTCTTTTATTCTTAGCTTGATGGTTTTCTTCAGGCTTGACGAATTGACCGGACAACAAATTTCAGAGAATGCGAGAATCCTTTCTGAACCCGTTGTCCGCTATTTTGATTTTATTAATATTCCTTCTTTAAAAATCCCTTTTGCCTTTCAAATTGATCAATTGTCGGGAATTTTTCTTTTGATCATTACCGGAGTTGGTTTTTTGATTCATGTGTATTCCACTGCGTACATGCATGAGGAAAAGCGAGAACATTTCGGAAGATATTTTTCTTACCTCAATCTCTTTGTGTTCTCCATGTTGTTGTTGGTGATGGGAGCCAACTATGTCATCATGTTCATTGGCTGGGAAGGTGTTGGTTTGTGTTCGTATTTATTGATCGGTTATTGGTTTAAAGATGTAAATAATACCAAAGCAGCAAACAAGGCTTTTGTAATGAACCGCATTGGGGATGCGGGATTTTTATTGGCGATCTTTTGGATCGTTTCAAAAGTGCATTCTACCAATTTCACTGATGTATTTGCAGCAACCAATAATTTTTCTTCAGGAGATTTAATTGGAATTACGCTTCTTTTGTTTTTGGGTGCCACCGGTAAAAGTGCTCAAATTCCTTTATACACCTGGTTGCCCGATGCTATGGCTGGTCCCACTCCGGTATCTGCATTGATCCACGCGGCAACCATGGTAACAGCAGGTATTTACATGATTGCACGAAGCAATGTTTTATATTCTGCTGCTCCGTTGACAATGAATATTGTTGCTATCATTGGTGCCGCAACTGCTTTGTTTGCTGCAACCATTGCGCTTCGGCAGAATGATATTAAAAAAGTGCTGGCTTATTCAACGGTAAGTCAGTTAGGTTACATGTTCCTTGCATTAGGAAGCGGCGCTTATGTTGCGGCTGTATTCCATGTAATGACGCATGCTTTCTTCAAAGCTTTGTTATTCCTTGGTTCCGGTTCTGTAATTCATGCCATGAGCGGACAACAGGATATTCGCTTTATGGGCGGATTAAAAAAGAAATTGCCCATTACGTATTGGACATTTCTGGTCGGGTGTTTGGCCATTGCCGGTATTGTTCCTTTCTCTGGATTCTTTTCAAAAGATTCGATTTTACTTGCCGCATTTGAGCACAACAAAATTTTATACATCATTGGATTGTTAACTGCGGGATTAACAGCTTTCTATATGTTCCGTTTGTTGTACATCACCTTCTTTGGAACATTCAG
Organism: Flavisolibacter sp.; assembly: GCA_025936195.1. The sequence goes on along the minus strand of JAICTW010000230.1, from coordinate 1,884 downwards.
AGGAACAGAGGAACAAAGACATCATGTGCATGAAAGTCCTGCGGCAATGACCATTCCTTTAATTGTTCTTGCCATTCTTTCCATCATTGGTGGATTTATAAATGTTCCTGAAGTATTTACTAAAGGAGGAGAGAAGTTAACTCAATTTTTATCTCCGGTAGTTCCTAATGTAGAAACAACGGTTAGCCATTCAACGGAATGGTTGCTGATGGGATTAACTACGGTGATTGCCATCGTTGCCATTGTTATTGCATGGTTGCGATACAAGAATTATAAAGAAGAACAGCTTGGTGCATTTGGAAAAGTTCTGCAGAACAAATGGTATGTAGATGAATTGTATCAGGGCATTGTGGTAAAGCCAATCAATAAATTAGGAGCATTTGCCAACAACACTTTGGAGAAAAGTGGGATTGATGCCTTAGTAAATGGTGTGGGAAGATTGGTGAATTATAGTGGCCGTCAATTGCGTTGGCTGCAAAGTGGACAGGTAGGAAGTTATGTGTTGCTAATGGTGATTAGCATGGTTATATTTTTTGTGATCGAGTTCTTTTTGAGGAAATAATTAAAAATGAAGAATGTAAAAAGGAAAGCCGTTTTGCATTTTGACTTTTACATTGATTTTTTATGATCGTTTTTTTATTGTTTTTGGTTCCATTGATCGGCGGTTTGCTATCGTTCTTTGTAAAGAATGATAAAGCTGTCCGTGTATGGTCTTTAGTGATTTCACTGATCGCTTTATTCCTTTCCGTTGCTTCCAACACATTTATTAAATCTGCAGATCAATTAAATTTTTCTGCACAATGGCTGGGAAGCCTTGGAAGTTCTTTTTCGTTAAAGCTGGACGGTTTATCGCAGATTCTTACGCTGTTAACTGCCATCGCCTATCCTGTTATTTTTATTGCCACCTGGAAAACAAGCTATAGAAAGCCCAATAATTTCTTTGGATTAATGTTGTTAACTCAGGCAGGTTTAATGGGAGTGTTTATAGCAACAGACGCACTATTATTTTATTTCTTTTGGGAACTGACATTAGTGCCTGTTTACTTCTTGTGTTCAGGTTGGGGAGGCGAGAGAAGAATTGCAGTGACCTTCAAATTTTTTGTGTACACATTCACTGCTTCGGTGTTGATGCTGGTGGGTTTGTTGTACCTGTATTTTCAAACGCCGGACCATTCCTTCTCCATGCAGTCCTTTTATGCTTTGAAATTATCGGCCAATACACAAAGCTGGTTGTTCTGGTTGATGTTCATTGCTTTTGCTGTAAAGATGCCTGTATTCCCATTTCACACATGGCAGCCTGATACCTACGAACAATCGCCAACTTCAGTAACTATGGTGTTAAGTGGTATTATGGTAAAAATGGGTTTGTTTGGTTTGATCCGTTGGGTGTGGCCCATTATGCCTTCGGCTGTTCATGCCTGGGGTGATGTAGCTATGAGCATGGCGGTGATTGGAATTGTTTACGCCTCCATAATTGCCTTGCGGCAGGATGATTTCAAACGTTTGATCGCCTACTCCTCCATTGCGCACATGGGATTGATGGTAATGGCTGTATTCTCCGAAAATGCAACAGCCATGAATGGAGTAATGATACAAATGTTCAATCATGGAATTAATATTATTGGATTGTGGATCGTTGTTGAACTGATCGAAAGACAATTCGGAACAAGAAAGCTTTCGCAACTGGGAGGCATGGCGCAGAAAGCTCCGGCACTAACTACTTTGCTGGTGATTGTTTCTTTGGCCAATATTGCGCTGCCTTTGACCAATGGCTTTATTGGAGAGTTTTTAATGTTCAATGGAATTTGGAGTGCCTTTAGTGACTACCGGATTGTTTTCACCGTATTTGCGATCCTTGCGATTATCCTTTCTGCGGCTTATATG
>JAICTW010000743.1 GCA_025936195.1 Flavisolibacter sp. | reverse complement strand
TGCATATTGTAAGCAATGTGTGGGATCCTTTCTTTGGTGATGGCACCGAAAAAGTGTTGACTTCAAAGCTCTCGCAAAAATTTCCCATTCCCGATGCTTTGCTCGGAGCGTTTGGCTATTTGATAGATGTGGTTTCGGGAATTATCGGAGGCACTGATCGCTGGAAAACAAAACCGTGGATCGTTATTATTTTTGGAATTGCAGTTGGGCCTTTAGGATTGGTGAGCATTTTATTGGTGATCTCGCAACCGGTGATCGTCGGCCATTGGTGTACGTTATGCCTGTGCTCCGCTATTATTTCTGTAATCATGATCAGTCCTGCTATGGACGAATTTTTAGCAAGCCTTCAATACCTACAACGGGTAAAAAACAAAAAGCTCTCCGTATGGAAAGCATTTTGGGGCAATAAGGAAATTGAACAAAACGTAATTTGATATGTGGGCAGCAATCATAAATATCGTTCTTGGATTATGGCTGGTGATCTCTCCTTCAGTCTTGAATATGGCGCCAACTACAGCCGACAACAATCACATCATCGGGCCGTTGGTGATCACTTTTTCCGTAGTGTCGCTCTGGAAGATCAACCGGAATGTGATTAAGGCAAATATTGTTTTGGGAATATGGTTGCTCATTGCCTTGTTTGTTCTTGACTTCAGTGAAACGATTGTTTTTTTATTGAATGGAATTTGCGGTGTGCTCATTATTCTGTTATCATCCATTAAAAGAAGATCAACACAAAATTTTGGCGGCGGCTGGCGTTCGCTTTTCCAGCACAATCCGCCGCACATGATCGAAGCTGAAAAAAGATCAACGGGTGCCGGGTTGTAATTGTAGTTGCGGAAACTATCTGTTTATTACTGTTCGTAAATCATTTCATTTCCCTGTTCACTGTTCTTATCTCTGAAGACTTTTTTTTGTTATCGTTACTTAATTCAATAGCTGCACTAATTAAGGCCAGGTGCGTGAATGCCTGCGGAAAATTGCCAAGGTGTTCTCCCTTCATGCCTAACTGTTCTGAATACAAACCTAAGTGGTTGGCATAACCCAGCATTTTTTCAAAATTTTCTTTTGCTCTTTCAATTTGCCCGGATAATGCAAGACATTCTACGAACCAAAACGAGCACATAGTAAAGGTTCCTTCTTTCCCTTTCAATCCGTCCACTTCGCCCTGCTGCTCGCGGTAACGGTACACCAACACGTCCGACCGCAAATCCTTATCAATGGCATCCATTGTTTTTTTCCACTTGTCGGAATGCGGAGAGATCATATTCAGGATAGGCATGAGCAAAGTGCTGGCATCTAAATTTTCAGAGCCTTTGTATTGAACAAAGGCCTGCTTTTTCTCACTCCAGAAATTATTGTAAACATCTTCATAGATCTCATTTCTTACATTCATCCATTTTAAAAGATCATAAGGATAGGAAAAGACGTCGCCGATCTTTATTGCCCGGTCAAGCGCCACCCAGCACATCATCTTCGAAAAAAGAAATTCTCTTTTTTGTCCCCGCACTTCCCAAATGCTATGATCAGGCACACGCCAGTTTTTAATTACCAGTTCCACGTATGCCTGAATGATCTTCCAATATTCGTAAGTAATATCGCCGCCATGCTTCACAAAAATGTAGATGGTTTCCATCAACTCTCCATAGATGTCCATTTGTGTTTGCTTGTGCGCATCATTGCCAATGCGAACAGGCCTTGAATGTTTGTAGCCATCTAAATAATCCAGGCAGGTTTCGTCAATATCCGTGCTGCCGTCAATGGCAAACATTAATTGCAATTCTTTATCAGCACTTTGCTTCTTTACCCATTCCAGAAAATGCTGCGCTTCTTGTGTAAAACCCAACTGCAAAAAAGCATGCATGGCAAATGCGGCATCACGTATCCAGGTAAAACGGTAATCCCAGTT
>JAICTW010000462.1 GCA_025936195.1 Flavisolibacter sp. | reverse complement strand
TCAAAATCTGCTTCTTTCATTGCTTTTTGTACTTGCAGCTGAATTTTTTGCGCATCAATATTCTTTACAGCTTCATCAATCTGCTGCTTCATTTTTTCTGCATCAAAATGGGCATTGTCCAAAGCCGCCTTCATTTCTTTATTCCAATCCTTTTCCTGTAACGTACGTTCTACTTCCTGTTTACTTTTTTCCAATTGATCCAAGGCATCATCAATGTCTCTTACTCTTTTATTGCGATCGGGGATGGTGTCAGTTGTGGTGTATTGTGTTTTGCCGGGTTGGTCCTGCCATGCTGCGGCCGTAATCACCAGTGCAGAAATGACAATAATGATCGGTAATTTTTTAAGCCAGGAATTCCTTTTCATAAACGTGGTTTTAATTGAACGAAATAATTCGTACCGAATATACGATTGTTTTCGTAAAACAAAATTCAGTAGTGTAAATTTTTTTTTCTTTAACAGAAAACAAAGGTGCCGCCATAACTGGCGGCACCTTGAACTATTTCTCTGTTGAACAAATCAGCTCTTCCTGAATGCCCATTTGATCATTTCTTTCCAGCTTGGTTTTTTGCCATACATTAAGATTCCGGTGCGGTAAATTTTTCCTGCAAACCAGGTGGTAAAAATAAATCCGACAATGAGCAATACCATTGACAAACCTAATTGCCACCAGGGAACAGTGCCCGGAACACCAAACGGAATCCTTGCCATCATTACAATAGGAGAACTGAATGGAATAATGCTGGCCCAGAAAGCAGCTTTACCAGTTGGATCTGCCATTGCAGTTGTCATCAAAGCAATAGAAAAAATGACCAGCAGGGTAACGGGAAACGCCAAAGATTGTGCTTCACGCATGTCTTCATTCACTGCGCTTCCAATAGCAGCATATAAAGAAGAGTAGAAGAAAAATCCACCTAATAAATAAAACGCGAAACAGAAAATAATTAAAGGAAGATTGATACTTGTGAACACAGTTTGAATGCTGCCAACGATGCCCGATATATTACTGCTGGCGCCACTCGATGCTTTGGTAACATTATAGATTATAAAAATGAAAGCGATCCACAAAACAAATTGCGTTAACGCTACCAAACTGATACCAATAATCTTTCCCAGCATCAACTGAAAAGGACGAACAGAAGAGACCATAACTTCTGCAATACGGTTTGTTTTTTCTTCCATCACTCCCATCATCACCTGCGATCCATAGATCAACAGAATAAAATAGATCAAAAAACCGCAGGCATAACCAATAGTACTTGCAACTCGTGCATCGGCTTTTTCATCATTCACATTTTTTTCGGTGATATTGATGGCACCACTGTTCAGTTTTCTGGTTTTACTTTCATCAATTCCTAATTTTTCATACTTGATTTTATTCCATGCAGAGTTAAGTTTGCTTTGCACCTGATAAACAGAACTTACGCCATGTGTGCGGTTGGATTTCAGCTGAATGTTATTGCTGGGATTGTCCATGGAGAAGGTTGGTGGAATAACAACATATCCATCATAACCCATGGATGAATAATTTTTAATGAGGCTATCCGGATTGGCTGTAACATATTCAATGTAAGCAGAACTGTCTTCGGCATTGACCTGTGCAATAGCTGCTTTGTTGAAAACGCCTGAAGAATCAATAAGCGCCACCCGCAGGTTTTTTGAACTTTTGGCAGCTATGTAACCGGTACCAAAAATCAATGCTAAATAGAGTAGTGGAAAAAGAACGGTGGAAATAATGAAGGTTCTTTTTCGCACACGGGTGATGTATTCACGTTGAATGATCAAAAAAGTTTTGCTCATAATACTTTTTTTATGCAGTTAGGTTTTGAAATTGTCTTGTTGCCGGAGTGCCTTCCACTAATTGAATAAAAATGTTGTTCAGTGAAGGAAGCATCTCATTGAAAGAATAAATGTTGGCGCCTGATTGAAGAAAATAACGGAGAACATCATTGGGTGTATATCCCTCATTGATTTTTACGATGAGAGAATAGTCTTCGTTCTGATGAATAATGGTAAAGGCTTCATTGGCAGTATTCAACGGCATTGAGTCAAATCTAATGCTGAACAAATTTTCTTTGAATTCCTGCTTTATATTCTTGACAGTGCCATCCAATATCTTTTTTCCTTTATTCACCAATACGATATGATCGCAGATCTCTTCCACCTGTTCCATACGGTGCGTACTGAAGATGATGGTGGCGCCATTTTTTGCCAGCTTAAAAATTTCATCTTTTATAAGATTACTGTTCACGGGATCTAAACCACTAAAAGGCTCATCCAGTATGATGAGTTTTGGATTGTGCAAAACAGTAGTAACAAATTGCAGTTTTTGCGACATGCCTTTTGAAAGGTCTTCCACTTTTTTATTCCACCAGCTTTCCATTTCCAGTTTTTCAAACCATTCTTTGATCAGCCGTGTAGCATTGCTTTTACTTAAGCCTTTCAGTTGGGCCAGGTACAATGCCTGCTCACCGATTTTCATTTTTTTGTACAGGCCTCTTTCTTCGGGCATGTAGCCGATCTTCTCAATATCTTTTAACGGATCAAATTTTTTTCCGTCGAAAATGATTTGTCCATCGTCGGGATAAATGATGCCAGTGATCATTCGCAGTAAAGTGGTTTTTCCTGCACCATTCGGACCTAATAGTCCGAAAATAGTTCCCGCAGACACTGATAAGCTGATATCGTCAACAGCTTTTTGAGTTGCGAAATGTTTTTTGAGATGCTGCACTTCCAAAAGATTCATAGCAGTTATTTTAAAAGATTAAAACTAATGGTAAAACTTTCGTTTTAAATAAAAATTGACAAAAGGCGCTTTTGCAAGTACAAACTATTTCTTTTCTCCATACAAAACCAGGGCAATTTGATCAGCCACCTTTTCACCATCCATGGCTGCACTTACAATTCCTCCTGCATAGCCGGCGCCTTCTCCGCAAGGATACAAATTTTTGATTTGCGGATGTTGCAGATTATCATTGTTGCGGGGAATGCGTACAGGAGAGGAGGTTCTTGATTCTGTGGCAACGATTACGGCTTCATTGGTAAAATAGCCTTTCATTTTTTTGCCAAATTCTTTAAAAGCAATTTGCAATGACTGATGAATGAAAGAGGGCAACACTCCTTTTAAATCTGCAGAATGAATGCCCGGCAAATAGCTGCAATCAGGAAGAGAAGAAGAAATTTTATTTTGTGAGAAATCAATCATTCTTTGTGCTGGTGCTACTAATTTACCACCGCCTTTTTCAAATGCCTTCTGTTCCACTGATTGTTGAAAATACATAGCAGCCAATGGGCCGTGCTTTTTAAAAGCCTGCAAATTTTTTTCTTCCACACTTACTACAATACCACTGTTTGCATACGGATTATTTCGTTTGGAAGGCGACCATCCGTTCACTACAATTTCGTTAGCATTGGTTGCAGCAGGCGCAATAATTCCACCGG
>JAICTW010000829.1 GCA_025936195.1 Flavisolibacter sp. | reverse complement strand
TAGTGATGCAAGTTTTTGAGGAATAACATCGCCTGGTTTTGCTACCACGGTGTCTTTGCTTACCCAGATCATCCCCTGATCTATTCTGGTCAAAACGTTAGATTCCTTAAATTCTGAGAGGACTGGTCCGGGAGAAATTCCAGTATTACCCGCAGGGATGACAATTTCTTTGGTAACTATATCTCCTCCTTTTGCAGGCAAGAAAATTTTATTCTGGTCAAAGAGCAGGTTTAGTTTGAATGGGTTTATATTAGTAAACATTAATGCACATTGACCCTTCAATTCCTCACTTAGCTTCTCAAGACCAGGAACGTCTTTAATTTTTTCAAATGCTCTCTGTGTAATTTTGTTTTTAATTATTCGAATTTTTATTTCGTTTCGAAATTTTTTTCTAATAGCCATAAGCTGTGTTGCCCGAACTTTATTAATATTCGTGAGTGCAATAACACTGTAATTCTTTGGAAGTTCTTGCAATTCTTGATACATTAACCTCTTCTTCTTGGGATAAGTTTTAGATTGTTTTGATATAGTTGGTTGTGTAGTCATTCTATTATCAGACCTTTTTTGCTTTGTCTTCTTTTTTTGATGTCATTAATTTTGCTGGTTTGCCCATTGTGAACTTTATTATTGCATTTCGAATATTTTTTTCACCTTGTGGAAGCTTCTTCTCTATTGCAGAAATAATTGCTACAGCATTTGCAGTAAGTTGCATATCATCCATTTTCTCGTCACCAATTTTTACAGAAAGGTTAAGTTGATTTTTTGACCTGACACGGACAGAATTCCGGAAACGGGCGGCAATTGTTTCTATGGGTGCACCATAGGGAAGTGGAGTAGGCATTTTACCCTTGGGACCAAGAAATTGCCCAAGGGAGCGACCAATTGTTGGCATAAGAGCGGTGTCAGATATGAAAAAGTCATGAGATTTTACCACTTTTCTTCCTTCCCTTCTGTTTGTGCCTATCCTATCTAATTCCTCTGGTTCGATAACTCTATCTACTTCTGCCTTACGTGCTCTTGTCCCCATATCACCTGAAGCAACTACACATATGCTGGCTTGACGATTTGGTTTATTTGGTAAAATTACGACTTCGTTAAGATTAAATCCTTTTTTTACATCGATATCCTTTAATACAAGTGTAAGTTCGACAGATTGGCTAAAATTGCGTTGAGTTGACTCTTCTCGTGCATTTTTTATCAGATCACGAAGTTGACTGTCGTTTATCGTCATACTAAATACACCGAGATGGAATTCAAAGCCACTTAAAATCGTTTAGCACAACGATGTATATTTACAAAAAATGAGAACAAAGATCCTCCTGTTCACGAAGGGAAACAGAGAAATGTATGTATGATTTCGTAGAAAAACAGGATGTGATCCCTTAAAAACGTTATTGATAACAAAGTAGCGGGCCCGGTGGGCTTCGATCCCACGACTTCCGGCTGTCTCCAATTTTTAGAAGGCAGGCGCTCTATCCATGCTGAGCTACGAGCCCAAGTCTATTAGTTAGTTT
>JAICTW010000756.1 GCA_025936195.1 Flavisolibacter sp. | reverse complement strand
TTTATATAGACCGATCTTCTCTGCTACTATTTTGCTTTGCTTGCGTCGCTCCGTTCAGGGTTCTATAATTCTTATCATCACTTGCGACGTTCACTACTATTTTCAACTATTCTTTAATTCGAAAAACCGCCCCAGTTGTTTACAACAAAGTCATTTCTCAACTTCGCCCCTAAGGAGCTACCGTGGTACTGAAGTTTTTTCTGGCAGAAGGAAACGATTGATTATAAGTTCTAACAAAGGCACAGTGATATTGCTATAGAGAACTGTGGCAAGCCAATCCTGAAGGGATGCATTACTATAGAGAAATGATAGCGAATGCAATCTAAACTCCGGAGGAGTGACATTAGATTTCTCTTAGTAAAAGAAATGATTAGCATCTGCTCAAACTGATTTGGAATGTCACTCCTTCGGAGTTAGCATAATTCATGAATGCTTGTTTGCTATAATAATGTCATCTCTTCAGGATTTCAATCGAAGAATGTCCGTTGCCGTATGACTCCCCTCTACAGCTTCGCTGGAGAGGAGTGGGGGGTGAGGTACTCTTCTCTCCGCGTCTCTGCGCGACATTCTTCTTATCAATTATGCTTTCCTGTATTCGGCAAAAAGTTTGATCGCCTGCATTGCTTCCTTTACATCATGCACCCGTAAAATATTGGCGCCATTTAATAAAGCCATGGTATGCATCACGGTAGTTCCGTTCATCGCTTCTTCGGCAGTAACTCCAAGCGTTTTGTAAATGGTTGCTTTCCGGGAAAGGCCAGCCATTACTGGTTTATTCAATTGCTGAAAAAAAGAAAGCTCACGAAGCAATTGAAAATTATGCGAAGCTGTTTTGCCAAAGCCAAATCCCACATCAACAATAATATCATCAATGCCCAATTGCAACAGTTCTGCTATTTTAAAATTGAGAAAATCAAAAACATCAAGCGTTACATTTTTGTAGGTTGGTGATTGCTGCATCGTCTTCGGTTTGCCCAGCATGTGCATTAATACATAAGGAACCTTTAATTCAGCAACGGTGGAAAGAAGATTTTCATCCATGGTTCCTGCACTCACATCATTGATAATGCTTGCACCGGATTCAATTGCTTTCCTTGCTACACCGGAATAAAAACTATCAATAGAAATAATTTGTTCCGGAAAGTTTTTGTGGATGGCTTCAATGGCCGGGAGTACTCTTTTTGTTTCTTCTTCTTCGCTGATCTGTTCACTTTTGGGACGAGTGCTTTGTCCGCCAATATCAAGAATGGTGGCTCCTTCAGTGATCATTTTTTCTGCACGAAATAAAATGTCATCAATAGAACCACTGCGACTACCTGTATAAAAAGAATCAGGAGTAGTATTGATAATGCCCATCACAATGGGTTTATCAATAACCAATAACTTTCCTTTACAGTTCAATGTTCGCATCAGCTATTGTTTGGAAACACGAATTACACGAATTTGCACGAAATCTACAATTGGAATAAAGGATAATGACAAAAACAAACAACCAGTACGATCAGATTATTAAAGAGTGTGAAGACATTTTTCTAAAGAAGACAAGAGATTACGGAACAGCGTGGAGGGTATTGAGGCAGATCTCTGTAGTGGACCAAGTCTATATCAAAGCATGGCGCATTCGCAATATCCAGGAAACCGGTGTGCAAAAAGTGGGTAATATTGGCGATGATATCCGCAGCGAATTCGTTGGCATTATCAATTATTCCATAATCGGATTAATCCAATTGGAATTGACCGAAAATGATCCGGAAGAATTGACTGTGAACGAAGTTGAAGTTTTGTATCGCAAATATTTTGTTGCCGCCAAAACATTGATGCAAAGTAAA
>JAICTW010000504.1 GCA_025936195.1 Flavisolibacter sp. | reverse complement strand
TATGTCAGTTTATTACTAAAACCGCCTGACCAGTTTAACATTAAATTTACGAAGGTCTTAGTAGATGGCTGAAAAATTTTCATGTCAGGCTTTTCAAAAATTGCATGGTATCAACACCATCTGCATAATCACAAATTCCAGGGCACTGAGCTTCACCAAAGTCAATATCATTTTTGCCAACAATGCATTGTATGCTTTGGTCAGTTTTCAGTTTTTCTTTCAATTGCTTTTCATTAGTATAATACTCGTAATGTAACTGGCTGATGGGCGAAAAAGGCGATTGATTTTCGATCAGTAAGATACTTCCATTGGTCATGTAATATTGTTTGTTGAGAAGGTGAATGGCGAGATTATAATCGTAATTGTTTTTGTATTTATGATGATCAATAAGATGATTGTATTTTTTGAAAGCGTCCAGCAGCGGAATAAAATCATACTGTTGCGGAACAAAAATTTTTGTGACGTTGCGGCAGCCCAATCCAAAATACTGGTAAACATCATTGGCCAGTTCTTCCAATTCATCATTCGTCTCATTGCCTGTAAGAATTGCAACCGAGGTTCGGTTCTTTCGGATAATGCTGGGATATTTTCCAAAATAATATTCAAAATATCTTGAAGAATTATTGCCTCCGGTTGCAATGTAGGCATCGCAGTTTTTGAGCATTTCACTAACAACAATATATTGTTCCACTTCCTCATTCCATTCTATTAATTTTTTTACCAGGTGTTTGATCAGCACTTCGTCTTTTGAGGAAGGCTTTATAAATGCGTAATGACCATACAAAAAAACACAAAGAAGATCGTGAAAGCCCACCAGCGGAATGTTCCCGGCCATCACAATCCCAACCTTTTTTGGATTCCTGTTTTCTGCAGATATTTCGTATTTGTTGATCAGTTCTTTCAATTGTTGTGGCTGCAAAAAATTCCTGGCAATATTCGTGGCGGAAAGTTCAATGAACTCAGGAATGAACCATTGGTTTTCGTAATATGCTTTTTGTTTTGCCTGTTGCCATTCTTCATCATTCCCTTGCATATAATTTCCTAATTGCGCAAGTAATTCTTCTCTTTGGGATAAGTTCATGTGAATGCAAATTTCTAAATTTGTTATTGAACCGGCTTGATAAATAGAAATGATTATTTCGCTTTTCCTTTTAAATTTGTCAGCAAAATTAATTCCCGGAAAAACAAACAATTGAATTATGGCAATCAAAATAACTGAAGAATGTATTAACTGCGGAGCCTGCGAGCCCGAGTGCCCTAACAATGCTATTTACGAAGGCGGTGTGGAATGGGCCGTTGCTGATGGCACTTCCGTGAAAGGCTCTTATACTTTGGTAGATGGAACTGTTGTGGACGTTGACCAAAGAAATGCTCCTATTGCAGTGGATACTTATTACATCGTTCCAAGCAAGTGCACGGAATGCCAGGGCTTTCATGAAGAGCCGCAATGTGCTTCGGTTTGCCCGGTTGACTGCTGTGTTCCCGATGAAATGTATAAGGAAACCGTGGAAGAGCTCCTTGCAAAAAAAGAGCGATTGCATATATAATTTCGTATCTTGAAGCATTCGTAAAATAGCAGCTTTGCTGCTTTTAAAAAAACAGGTGATATTTCCTGTGTAAAAAGGTGAAGAATCAACAGTCTTCACCTTTCCTATTTAACCCCAGATTGAAAGAGTTGAATTTTTGATTTTCGGCATTTTTGTTTTAATCATTCCTTCTCTTTGTTTCGGTTTTTTACTCAGTTGTTTAGGAAGACGATTGCTTTTGAATGCTATTGGCTTTAAAAAACTGACGTCAATCATAATCATCCTCTTTCCGATTAAAACATTTTGCCAGTACATTTGCTGCCCATGAATACCAATATTTCTTTTGATAATACCGCGATTGCTTTTGCTTATAAATCTGATAGAGATCTGAAACATTCACATTGGTTATACTCTTTAATGGGCAAACCATGGCTGGTGAATTTGGGAACCCGTTTGACTCCCTGGAGCATCAGGGTGGGGCTTCCTGTAAAGGGTTTGATCCGGAATACTATTTCAAGGCAATTTGTCGGTGGGGAATCGTTAGAGCAAACCATTCCCGTTGCTAAAAAATTAGCAGAATACCGTGTTGAAGTTATTTTGGATTATGCTGTGGAAGGTAAAGAAGGTGAAGACAATTATGAGCATGCCTGCAGTGAATTTATTCGCGTGATCAACTTTGCTGCCACGCAGCCCAATGTGCCTTTCATGAGTGTGAAGGTAACAGGTATGGCAAGATTTAGTTTGCTGGAAAAAATACACACGCTAATAAATGCTTCCGGTGAAGATAGTTTGATCAAACGTTATGAAGCGGCGTTGAAACAATTGCCGGCCGAAGAGCGTAACGAATGGCAAAAAGTAGTGGGCCGTGCTCTTAAAATTTGTGAAGCGGCAAGCAAAACAAACATTGGCTTTTTGGTAGATGCCGAAGAAACATGGATACAGGATCCTATTGATGCATTGACCATGCTGATGATGGACCAATACAACAAAACAAAGTTGGTGGTGTACAATACACTTCAAATGTATCGCCATGACAGGCTTCAATTTTTGCATCAATCATACGAAGCGGCAAAGGAGCGGAATTTTTTGTTGGGCATGAAACTGGTTCGCGGCGCTTACATGGAAAAAGAAAGAAAAAGAGCGGAAGAAAAGAATTATCCTTCTCCTATTTATCCCAACAAAGAAGCAACGGACAAGGGTTATAACGATGCGGTTCGTTTTTGCATTGACCATTTAGACCAGACAGGAGTGATGATAGCAACACATAACGATTACAGCAATATGCTTGGTGTTGAATTGCTGCTGCAAAAAGGTTTGCCTTTGGACCATCCGCATGTGCACTTCAGTCAGTTATATGGAATGAGCGATAATATCACATTCAACCTGGCGAAAGCAGGATGTCATGTAAGCAAGTATTTGACTTTTGGTCCAATCAAAGATGTTATTCCATATCTCATGCGCCGGGCACAGGAAAACACTTCTGTGGGCGGACAAACCAGCAGGGAATTGAGCTTGGTGGAAAAGGAGATCAGCAGAAGAGGACTGAAATAAATAGAGTGTTTTAATTAGTAGTCTGCTTTAATTTTACTTTTGATTTACGGATTGTTAGCTCAGTTGGTTTAGAGCATTACTTTGACAGAGTAGGGGTCACTGGTTCGAATCCAGTACAATCCACCCTTGACCGCCGTAGCTTTAGCGAAGGCGGTC
>JAICTW010000695.1 GCA_025936195.1 Flavisolibacter sp. | reverse complement strand
TTGGTTTCATCGCTCATCCAATCCAAGTTGCGAATGCGGTTGCCTAAAGTTTGCTGAAGATTATTTACAAGGTCCTGCATTCTTTGTTTAGCTTCCGGCTTGAAATATTTGTTTACGTACATCTGTCCTAACAGATCACCCAATGAACCATCAATTAAACCGCTTACTCTTTGCCAGCGTGGCGTTTGCTCTTTTTGTCCGGACAGCACCTGGCTGAATGCAAAATCTTCATTCACAAAAGCACAGCTTAAAAATCCGGAAGCACTGTTGAGCACATGCCATTTTAAATAGGTCTTCCAGTCTTCCAATGGCAATGCCGTCAACAACACATCAACGGTTTTAAAAAAAGAAGGATTGTTGACAACGACACTGTCGGCGCCGTTCAATTGCAGTTTGCTCAGCATCGAATTCCAGTTGATGGAAGGCGTTGTTGTTGTAAATTCTTTTATTCCGAACTTATTGTAAGTCTTATAAGGATCACGCATTTCCACACGGCTCATTTGTGCTTTGGCCAGAGCGGTTTCAATACGCATCACGGCATCGGCATGTTGTTGAGCAGTGGCTGCATTTTCTCCAATCAAAGAGAACATGTTTACCAAATGCTTTTGATACGCATTGCGAATGGTTGTGCTTCTTGCATCATTCTTCAAATAATAATCACGGTCCGGAAGAGAAGTGCCGCCCTGCGACAAAGCAGGAACATAAACCGTTACATTTTTTCTGTCGGGCTGAATCGAAAAGCCAAACAAAGCACTTCCTAAACCCTGTGTACGGTCGCTGGCCAGTTCGTCTAAAAACTCATTAGTGTTTCTGATGTTGTCTATTCTTTCCAGATCGGATTTGATGGGTGTCCAACCAAGGTTTTCAACCGTAACGGTATCCATTCCGCTAGCATAGAAGTCGCCAACCTTTTGCATGGCCGGACCCGAATTGGGATGCGCAGCCGCATCTGTTAATAAGGCTTGTAACCGCTTTAAACTTTCTTCGCGAAGTTCATCGAAACTTCCCCAGCGGGTTTTAGAGCCAGGAACTGGATTGTTTTTGATCCAGTTGCCATTGGCATAGAGATAAAAATTATCTCCAGGCTTTATGGAAAGATCCATATTAGCCCTGTCAATGTATTTAGGTTTGACATCGTTACCGCCGGGAGGAGCAAAGGCCACAAATGCAGCAGTGGCACTACCCAGCAAAGTGAGCTTGATCAGATTTCTCATGTGTATATTTTTTTTTTGAAATCGCTAATTTACTAAAGAAGTAAAGGCGATCTTTCAGAGCAAGGTTAATGAATGTTATAAACACTGTTAAACCTACATTTGTTTACATGAAGTACAGTCTGCTTTTTCTTCTTTCTATTGTGTTCTTTTATTCGTGCAGCCCATCAAGACAAATTGCCAGATCGGCGAAAGAAAATGTATTGAAGAATGAAGCCTTGCAAACAGCGCATGTGGGCATCAGCATTTATGAACCTGCCACAGGAAAATATTGGTACAATTATCAGGGAGATAAATATTTTGTTCCGGCGAGTAATACAAAACTGCCAACGTGCTATGCGGCGATGAAGTATTTGGGAGATAGTTTGGTGGGATTGAGCGTTACTGAATACGATAACGATATTTTTATAAGTGGCACAGGTGATCCAACATTCCTCCATAAAGATTTTAAAATACAGCGTGTTTATAATTTCTTAAAAGCATTAGATACTTCAAGAAAAGGAATCTGGTTCGGAACAAAAGGTTGGCAAGAAACTGCATTCGGATCAGGTTGGGCATGGAATGATTATGATGCGGATTACATGGCAGAAAGAAGCAGTTTTCCCATTTATGGCAATGTCGTAACGTTTTTTGGGAAATTCGATTCTTTAAGATCAATTCCCAAGTATTTTTTAGGAATGGTAAAAAACAGGTTTTCTGTTCCGGACGATTTTTTGAGTAGAGTAGAAAGATCGCAATTTGCAAATGAGTTTACCGTATTTTCATACGGAAAGACACAAACTAAGATAGCAATACCATTTATTACGTCTGGCTCTTTTAGCCTTGTGCTTCTTGAAGATACTCTTCATTTTAAGAAACGCATAGTACCGCCAAATTCTGCACCACCAGTACGGTTTGATAATACCCCGCCCAAAGAATATGTCATCCACTCCCAACCTACTGATTCTCTTTTAAAAATTACAATGCACAGAAGTGATAATTTTTT
>JAICTW010000278.1 GCA_025936195.1 Flavisolibacter sp. | reverse complement strand
TGAATTTGCCCGGCGAGTTGGCTCCTGTATTGCCGATATAAAAACCTTCCGACCTGCCCTGCTCCTCCGGATTGTCCAGGTCATGAAAATAATTATCATGATAATAGCAGTCCTCCATATCGGTTTTTGAAACAGGATTTTGAAAAATACCTGCCTGCAGTTTCTCAAACTCACAGGAAGCTATTTCCACATGGCTGCTGTTGGCTAAGGCAATGCCAAATGCTGAGAACACAGATTCATAGCCACAGAACCTAATGCCGTATTTTATTGAAGGATCACCGTTACCCAGTACCTTAAAAAAATTTCCAACAAAAATGCCGCAATAGGTTTTATAGCCCGATACTTCTACCTGGCCCTTGTTAATAATGACAATTTCCTTTCCTGGTTTGCCAAATAAATTTTCCAGGTTAATGTACTGGTAATGGCCCTCCAGTTCAATGGTATCTCCAGGCTGTGCGTTGTGTTTGGGCTTATAAATTCCACCGTCGTTATTTTTGGGCAGATGAATGATCCTTGCCTGCGCAGCAAGCGAAATGCAAAGTCCCAAGACAATAAAAATTATTTTCATTCACTATCTATTCTGATCTGAAACCAATGAGCCTAAATTAGTTTATTTTCTGTTAGTGCCCTTCCCATTTATAAAGAAGCAGCTTTGAAGTAAAGGAATAAGAAGCGAAACGACTAACGGTGGTATTGACAACGCAAAAGCGGAAATTACTTCCGCTTTTATACTCCGGTACCGTTAATTTGAATTACTTCGTAAACTGATACAGCCACTGCCACATATTCTTTCCATCTGTAGTTTTAATGGTTCCATTGTAAGCATCTCCCCAGCCTGTATGGCCCACACCGGGAACAATGGTTAGCGAAGCCAGTCCCGGCACCCGTTTGTTGATTTCATTCACCATATCGGTATTCTGCTCCTTGTAGGTAATATCGTTATCGCCTGCAATAGCCCAAACCGGAGTGCGGCTGGTACTAAACCAGTTAAAATTATTTTTATTGGCATCCTGCGTAAAGCCGGAATGCACTACAACGGCCGCAATGCGGCTGGCTACATCCGTACTTACATTAAGCTGCGATCCATACGTTCCCCATCCGCCGGCATCATGTCCTACAATATAAATGCGATGCGGATCTATATTCCATCGTTTTTGGCTTTCCTCGATAATGGCGGGTATCCAATTGGGGTCAACGCTGTAAGAGCTGCGTTGTGCAGCCACCATAATGAAATTGAACGGTGGCACGTAACCGCTTTTTAAAACAGCAGGCAGGCTTCCGGCAGTGTACATGCGGTTAATATCGGTACCTGCTTCTGTATAACCATGGCAGTAAATCACAAGCGGATAACTGTTGGAAGTAGAATAGCCAGATGGCAGATAGATAACAGCATTGACATTGTAAACTCCGCTGCCCGCTACAATATCAATTTTGTCATTGATAAGCTGCCCGCTTCCGGATGGGGGTGGCGCCGGTTGCGGAGGAGGCTGCGGTGCTGGTGGTGTCGAACCTGTTCTTGTAAACTGGTACATCCATTGCCAGATGTTCTTTCCATTATTGGTTACCGTTCCATTGTATATGGGATCCCAGTCACCGTGTCCTTCGTCCTTGCGAACCGTAATAGAAGCAAGACCTGGTACCTGTTGGTTGATCTGGCCTACCATGTACTGATTCTGCTCGGTATAGCTGTAGTCCTGTTCGCCCACAATAGCCCAAACCGGAGTTTTGGAAACAGCAAACCAGGAAAAATTGTTTTTATTAATGTCCTGCGTGGCACCCGATATAGGAACAATGGCGGCAAACTTCTGCGCCAGGTCGGTGGACTCATTCATTTGTGAGCCATAAGTCATCCAGCCGCCTGCGCTGGTACCGGTTAGATAGATACGGTCATTGTCTATTTTCCATCGTTTATTCGCATCTTCCAGTATGGCCGGCAACCATGCGGGATCGGGACCGTAAGAACTATGCTGCGGAGCCACCATGATAAAATCAAACGGTGGTGTGTAGCCGTCCCTTAAAACCTTTGGTAAGCCCATTAGATACATGCGGTTGATATCTGAGCCGGCCTGTCCTGCTCCATGAGCATAGATAACCAGCGGGTATGCCTTATCCGGCGAATAATTGCGAGGCAAATAAATAACAGCATTAACGTTATAAACACCACTGCCTTCAATAATATCAATCTTATCATTGAGTAGCTGCTGCGCATGAATTTGCGCTGCCGTTAAAAACAGCAGGGCAATGCTTAAGGGTTTCCTGTACATGTTTCTAAAGTTTTCGCATCGTCATTTCTTTAAAGCGCTGAAGTCTTCGTACGACATCTGCATCAGATCTTTTTTCCGAATGCCTTTTTGTTCCATATCCTGTACGGTCCCGTTTTCAAGAACTACGTATTTAAACAAATTGTTTGTAAGCGGATTGGCCTTTGTACCATACACATCCACATACACCATTATATTTCCATCTACTACATCGTAATACCAATAGAATTTTTGTGCGCCGTTGATTTCCTTATAAGGCAGGGCAACAGAGGAAGCATTGTTGTTGTCTTTTTTGAACACTAAAACAAAGGGCTGCCCCGTATGGGTAGTTTTTATATCGTCAGCTTTAATACTTGTGTAGAACAACGAATAGGTGGGACGTTCGGCAGAATGCCATTGCCGGGGAGCTGTCCATCCTGCTTCCACTGTTTGAGCCGGAAGAGGAAATGTTGGCTGCTGAATAAGATCAGCTTTGTTTTTTTTACAGCCTGCGGTTAGGCATAGCAGTAACACTCCTGTCAATTTCACCAGGTGTTCCATACGTTAGCTTTTAGAGCGGGTATTCAAATATGATACCACTTGTTAAAAGCAGGCAAATAATATTCCTAAGTAGAAGTTGTCGCAGACAGAAATAATCAATTTTGTTGCTGATCGGTTGGCTATATTCTTGCTTTTGTGGAAGAAAAATAATTGGTGGTAGGGCAGCGTTCTTGCAATTGCTCAATGCACTTTTAAATTATTTCACCTAACGCCGGTGACAGGTCTGATTGGCTCACAAAAATTCACTTCGCCACCGGCACATTCTTTTTTAATCCTCTTAACCGGTACACTAAAAATTCATGCGCCAGTTTCCCGCTTCTATTTATATCAATGATCAATGCCAGTTCTTTCGATTGAAAAAAATCAGCAGGAACATAATACTTATCATCAGCAGGGATGATGCAATAAGCATTATTCAAATCCACTTCCCTCCTTCTCCACTGATTGGTCCACAGGTATTCATTCAAATGTTCCTTCTTTCCAAGGCCGATCATTTTTAGATGCAGTGGGTGTGCAAAATAATAGTCCACATGCGCACCCCACCAGTTGGATGTAACCATCGCCGCATTTGACGGCATTATATTCTTACTTACATCATCTTTATACAGAGAATCAAATTGCGCCGATGCTTCCCTCCATCCGTACATGTCCAAGGTTAAATCACCGTGACCATATTCGTTCTTGTTTTGAGAGCCATACGTGCCCGGATATAATTGCACAATGCAACTGTAGCCCAAATACACCACCAGGAAAATACCCAAACCCCAACGAAGAACTTTCGGAAATGATTTTTTTGAAGTATCGGCCAGCCAAACCGCAGCCAGCGGCATCATGCTTACATAAGTCGGCCCGCTCCAGTGCGGAAGCGTTACATTTCGGAACATAGAAATGAACAGAAGTAAAAAGGCCAGCGGTATTCCCGTAAAAATATAAATAGCTAATGCGGGCTGATAATAAATTCGCCTGCGATACCATGCTACCAGGGCAAAAACAATCAGAAAGAAATTCACCGGATTATTAAAGCCAATTTGATTCCTGATCTCTTTAAAAAAATATTGTCCGTGTACAATCAATTCATCAACGTCCACCCTGTTGCTGTGAAAACGGAAAGTGGCAAAATCGTATTCAAGGTTCCAAAAAAATATTGGACTAACAAGAATTGCTGTTATCAACAACGCTACATAAAGCTGTGGTTTTTTCAGCCATGCTGTTTTGTGAAACAAAACAAAGCCTCCCAAACCAATCCATAAAAAAGCACCGTGCACTTTGCTCATGATGCAAAGCCCTGTTGTGACTCCCCAAAGCAACCAATTCATCCAGCTATTTTCATTTTTAGTTATTCGCACCATTAATAATAAAGAAAGTGTCCAGAAAACCATTTGAGGAGAATCGGGCAGGATGTATAGTCCTGCCGTTATTCCCGAATAAAAAGAAATGTTGTACAGAATAGCAGCAAACCATCCCGCTCTTTCCGAATGAAGCAAAGAGACTGTTTTAAATAAAAACCAGCTTGATAACGCACAACCGGCCACGCTGCCAAGTCGAATAAAACCTTCGTAGTGTTCCAGCGAAAGATTGGCAGTGAAGATTCGTATCCATACAGTCACCATTGGCGGATGATCAAAATAATTCCATTGCCAGTACTGGCTATACAGCCAATAATAGGCTTCATCATTCCCCAACTCCAATGCAAAGGCAAGAATCAATTTGATGAAAGACAAAATGAAAATGAAAAGCAATAATTTTTTTTTGTAAGAGAGGGTACCAACTTTATTTTGCTGTGAATAGGTTTCGCCGGACGAATAAAAAAATTGCATTCAGGTTGTTGGGTTTACTTTCGTACAGTTCAGCAAAGTAAAGACAGTAAGTGCATTTAACCATGAGCGTGACATTTTAATACGTGAGAAATGATAATAACCGGTGATTTATACTTCGAGGTAACTATTGGTAAAAGCAAAATTCACGGTAAAGGCTTATATGCAAATAAAAAAATTCCGGCCAGAAGAAAGATCGGCTCCATGGCCGGAGAAATTATTTCCAAAAAAGAAGCAAG
>JAICTW010000710.1 GCA_025936195.1 Flavisolibacter sp. | reverse complement strand
GGAAATAGCTAAATACGTGGCTCAAGTTGCGGAGCAGGAACTACCCGGCCTCGAAGAATTTGTTGAGTACGGCCTTCAGCGCAGAGCCAATATTGCTGTGTACAACAGCTTCGACGAAATGCAGCAATCGAACATCGGCATGGACATTGACTGGCAAAACACCGGTGGTGTTACCAAACTGGTGAACAATAAAATGATGATCTATTTTGACGGGAATCATCAAAACCTCAGAAGGCAGATCAGGCAGGGAATTGCCGGAATTTTGGTTGCTAATGTTTTGTTTGGTGATGACCTGGGCGAAATGGCTGCCAATCAAACTTTACTCGATCTTCCTAAATGGCTTACCGATGGTTATATTGAATACGCTGCAGAAGAATGGAGCACCGATCTGGACAATCAGTTAAAGAATGCCATGCTCAGTGGCGAATACACTAATTTTTACCAGTTTGCTTTTGAAAAGCCTTTGCTTGCCGGACATGCATTTTGGTACTACATGGGTAATAAATACGGCAGGGCTAAGACGACCTATCTTTTATACCTGGCGAGGATCTACCGCAATTTGAATAGCGCCACTCAAAAAATTGCCAAGAAAAAATTCAAAGATGTTCTTAAAGATTTCATGACCGAAGAGCCGCAGATATATTTCAAAGATGTGCGTGGACGCAAGCTGGTTCCCAAAGGACAACTATCCGTTACCGAAGAAATTGGCAAAAAAGATTTCATCCGTTTTAATGCCAACCCTCAGCCAAGGAGCTTTGCTTACGCTGATGTTGAATTCAATCAGGGCAAATACAGCGTGGTCTATCATCCCAATTTTACCGGCCGCAAAGTTTTGTTGAGCTATGGCGCTAAATCAAGAGAAGACGAGATCAGTCCAAATATGCCTATCCTTGCCTGGGATGGAAAGGGAACACGACTGGCTTGCGTATATAACAAAGAAGGAAAACTTCATTTGTTTGTTTATGATATCGTCAACAGGATTAAAACGGTTGAACAGGACCTTCCGCAGTTTACTCAGGTGCAGGATATGAAGTATATGCTTGATGCCAATACTTTAATTTTAAGCGCCGTTAAAAGTGGTCAGACAGATATTTTTGTTTACAAGATTGATAAGAAAACTACCCAGCAAATAACGAATGATATTTATGATGATCTGGATGCATCGTTTGTGGCGTTTCCGGGAAAGACAGGAATTATTTTCGCAAGCAACCGGCCTTCCGCCGATGCACCCAACACCGATACAGCAACCACTCCAAGAAGGTACAATATATTTTTAATTGATAACTGGAACCAGTCTGACTTTAAGCAGATCACTCAATTAACCAATGTTCGTTTTGGCAACGCCAGATATCCTTCGCAATACAACACTACGCACTTCACTTTTGTAAGTGATGAAAATGGAATTAATAATCGTTATGCTGGTTTCTTCCGTTCGGAAAGAGCAGGATTGGACACATTGGTGTATGTTGGTGACGAGGTGTTGCGCAATCCGGATAGAAAAGAATTGGACAGTACTTTAAAAGAATGGGACAAAGCGGAGGCTGATTCTGTTGGATATGTTTCCATCACCAGCGATTCTTCCTATGTTTTTCCATTGACCAATTACCAGGCAAGCTTGCTGGAAACAAGAACAGCCGGTGATAATTCTTTAGTAAGTGAAGTGATCAGACAGGGTGATTTTAAATTTCTTTATCGCCTGCGCATGGATGAAAATACCTTGCATAAAAGAAACATTACAGCCAAGCCCACAGAGTATATCAAAAAGCTGGAAGAACAGCAACGAATGGCAACCAACAAGGCAAGGCTTCTTGAAACTTCGCAGCAAACGGATACTTCGCAAAAGCAAACCGATTTTTTCAATAGTGAATTTGGCAATGAAAAGAAGGATTCGTCTGATTTGGGAAAAGTATTTAATGCCGAAGAAATTTCAGATGAGCCCGTACTTAAAAAAGCAAAATTGTATGAATACAGACCACCCAAATTCTTTAATGATTATGTAGTGGCTGGATTGAACAACACCGTATTCACACCCAATAAATACCAGATTGATGCAGGAGGTGC
>JAICTW010000510.1 GCA_025936195.1 Flavisolibacter sp. | reverse complement strand
TCTAATGCAATCCTAACCTGTATTCCCTTAGGTAGTTCTTAGCTTTGCACTCTCGAAAAGGCGATTGTGATTAACACAAATGCATGGCATGAAAACTTTGTATGCACTATTCTTAATCTTATTGATCTCTCCTGCTGTTTATTCGCAGGAACAAGAACAGGAAGAAAGTCCAACTACTACTATCATACAGTTGAAAAAGAACAGCATCATTGGCAAGGTCACTGATGCTTCGGGAAAGTCAATAGAAGCAGCAACTGTGCAATTGTACATAAAGAATGGTGCAAAAGATTCGCTGATCAGAGGCATGTTCACCAGGGCCAATGGCGATTTCAATTTTGAGAACCTCCCTATTGCTGATAGTTTCAAAATACTTATATCCGGCATTGGGTATAAAGACTGGAACACTGTTCTTCCTTCAAAAGAGGAAGGCGTTACCGATCTTGGCAATGTGGTTATTGTGCATGATCAAAAAGTAATGGCCAATGTGGTCATCACGGCACAACGTCCTTCTTTGCAAATGGGAATTGACAGAAAGATTTTTAATGTAGATCGCAATATTACCAACACCGGTGGCACTGCTTTAGATGTCATGCGCAATATTCCATCAGTGTCGGTGGATGTGGACGGCAATGTGCTTTTGCGAAATGCAGAACCGCAAATTTTTGTGGATGGAAGACCAACCATTCTTACACCGGATCAAATTCCTTCTGACCAGATTGAACGGATAGAACTCATTACCAATCCTTCTGCAAAATTTGATGCCTCAAGCACTGCCGGCATTATCAATATTGTTATGAAACGCAGCCGCCGCATTGGAATAAATGGACTGGCTACTATTGGTGCAGGATACCCGGGAAGTTATAATGGCAATTTTAGCCTGAATGCAAGAAAAGGAAAGGTCAACTTCTTTGTGAGTGAAAGTTATAATCGTTATCAAAGACCGTCAACCGGTGAAACACGCAGGCAAAATAAAGACGGCGGTGTGGTTACGGATTATTTCAATCAAAACTCCACGGAAAAAGGAGAACGGCAATTCAACTCCTTGCGTTTTGGTCTTGATTTTTTTGCCACCAACCGCAGCAGTTTTTCAGTAACACAAAATATCGTCGGTGGAAAAAACAACAGCAATGAACAACAGGAACAGCAATATCTGGACAAGAGCATGGCATTGCAACGGTATGGACAACGACAATCGGAAAGTGAGGGTACCTTTCATCGCTACAATACAGAATTAAATTTCACTCATAAATTTCCCGAAGAAGGAAAAGAGTTTTCTGCCAACATCAATTATAATTATGGAAACAACAGTGACGGCACCACCATCCTTAACTCATTTTTCTTTCCCAACGGAACACCATACAGCGACCCTGCCCGCGTTCGGAATGCAGGAAGTGGAAACAGCGATCAATACACCATTCAGGCTGATTATACCGATCCTCATGGAGAAACCGGCAAATTTGAAGCAGGCATTCGTTCCTACATCAACAAGCAGCGCAATTATTTTTCTTCCTTCGCTACCATTAACGGACAGGAAACCGTATTGCCTTTAGCCAATAATTATGCTTATAATGAAAGGGTGAATGCGGCTTATGTTTCTTTTTCCCGCACCGCTAAAACGTTTACGTACCAGTTGGGTTTACGTGCCGAAGTATCGAAGTTTGAAGGAGAGCTGACAGACAGCGCCAAAAATTTCGGCTACAGTTATCCCAAAAATGCTTCTCATTTTTTTGACGCTTTCTTTCCCAGTATTTTTCTTACAAAAAAGTTGAATGAAAACAGGGACCTGCAGTTAAATTACTCCCGCCGCATACGCCGTCCCCGATTTTGGCAGATCAATCCTTACATTGATATCAACGATCCGCAGAATCTCCAACAAGGCAATCCGCAATTGCAACCGGAGTTTGTGAATTCGTTTGAATTCAATTACAACCAGCAATATGTAAAGGGCAATTTTTTAGGTGTGCTTTATTATCATAATAACAGGCGTGATATTACAAGATTCAGCGACACCATCAGTGCAGCGCTTTATCATCAGTTGAATAATCCTGCTATTGATCCCAATGCTATATTGAATACTTACATTAATGCTAAGAGCACCAATACAGTAGGATTAGAGCTGACACTGGAGCAAAATTTCAACGATTATTTTTCTGTAGTACCTACGGCAGATATGCAATACCGCAAAGTGAACGCCGGTGTGGATGCACAGCAACTAAGCAACAATGGCTTTCATTGGGAAAGCAAGCTGACAGTGAATTATAAATTTAATCAGCCCACAGGTATTTTGAAAGATCTTGGTTTGCAGTTGACCGGAGAATACCAGTCGAAAGAAGTGAGGGCACAGGGAAAAAGCCTGCCGGAATACAGGGCAGATTTTGGATTGAGAAAAGAATTTTTAAAGGATAAGAAGGCTTCATTCAGTTTCAACATCCACGATATTTTTAAAACACAACGCTGGGGAAATATTTACGACACCGAAAGTTTTTACCAGGAAAGTTTCCGCAAAAGAAATGTCCGCAGCTTCCGTATCAGCTTTACCTATAAATTCGGCAAGAACGATTTCGATATTTTCAAAAAAGAAACAGAAAGGCATGACGATGGAGAATAAGTGTAAGTCTGTTTACCGGTGATTCATTTTCAAATCCACTTTTCCCATCCTTGTCCTTCTGCCTTCACAATTCTTTTTGAACCAGACGGCCGTCGGCCAAAGCTTTATTGAGCCATGTACATACCCTTTTATTGCCGTTGTCCTCCAATACAGATGCAATAGAATGAATACTAATAGATGGATAAAGCAGCGCAAGTCTTCTCATAGTTTCATTTGAACTAAGCCAATAAGATTTTACCGATAAATGTTTGTCCAAGAATTCTAATGTTTGCTGAATGTCAGTACTGCTTTAATAATCCCCGTGTCAAAACCTCGGACACCGCACTGCATTTGCTGTGGAATTTTCTCTATCTAAAAATCCAACGTACTTCAATGAAAGCTCGTAGCCTCCGCGGCCGCTGGTGGTTTGCGATAATCTTGAAACATTCACATCATAACTAAGCGAAACGGTGAAGGGATGATAATACATCTGAAGGGTTGGTATCAGTGCATCGCCCCAGCGGAGAAAGGCACCGGCCTGCAAAATGTAATCCGGTGTTTCCACATACGGACCTATCCTCAAACCATACAGCAATCCGCTCATAGTTTCCCT
>JAICTW010000015.1 GCA_025936195.1 Flavisolibacter sp. | reverse complement strand
TAAGCCACAACCAGGGTATGGATGACATTACTGTTACAGCAAACAAAACAATATATAAGGCAGCCCAAACCGTATTGTTCCAAACGTATCTTTTGCCCTCTTCAACACCTAACTTGCGGTTGTCAATGCTATAGGACAACTGACGCATTTTTCTTTCCAGTAACCACCACCCGACAATAGTAATAATGGTCCAGATAGTGAAAAAGCCTCTGTTCAAAAAACCTGATTTATGTTCCAGGGCTGCATCATGCTGAACTTTTTGAGGATCGGCCCATTCGTATAAGATATGATTAGGTCCCCACACCAGAATCATCAGAATAACAAAGCTGATCACACCAATCACCGGAATACAGGTAGCCAGCGCTTCGCTTACTCTTCTGAACGACATTTGAAAACCCGCCCAGGCCAAAGTGGTTGCACAGATGAAAAACATTACAGCATTAACTGTAAGCAAAAAGTAAATACTGTTTTGCAAAAGCGAAGCCCAGAAACGGGCATTGCGATGGGCATTGTATTCGTCGAGCGTCATTCTCAACTTTTGCAATTCTTCACCTGAGGCTGTGGTATTGCGTGTGGTCAGGAATAAAATAATGATGGCCAATATACCAACGGCCATAAGGCCGATGCTCCAGTTGTTATATTTCTTTGGAATTACAAATTGCTCTTTTAATGTTGATGCCATTACAATTTTTTTATTTCGAACTCAATTATTTTTTTGCCGTTGAATCGGAGCCTGCTTTAGCTGCAGTTGAATCTGCACTGCCGCTTCCTGCTCCGGACCCCTGCTTCGATCTTATGTATTTCAGTACCCACCAGCGTTGCTCCGGTGACAGTTGCGACGCATAGCTTCCCATACTGCGGATACCAAAGGTCATTACAAAGAAATAGTGTCCATCGGGAAAAGCTTTGATGTTTGGCGCCGTAAAATTTGCCGGAACTGCTACATAAGCACCGCCTGCAGGCAATGGTCCGTTCCCATCCAATTTGTCGCCATGGCAAATTCCGCAATTGATCAGATAAAGCCTTTCAGCTTCCTTCATTTGCTCGGGTGTAGCCTCAACTAAATCCAGTGGACTTTTTAATCCTTCCGCAGCCTTCATACCCGCGGAGTCATCGGTTAGATGATAGGAGATCATATCACCTCTTGATACAGTTCCGGGCACCGGCATTCCATTGTAATAAATGCCTCTTTTCTTCAAGGTATCTCTTTCGCCGCCTACATCATTGTAACCGTATGTTTCATAAGCACGGCTGTAATACATATCCGGCATATAAGCATGTCCCGGATCGTCGCCATGTGCACCGCCGCAGCTTATTAAACCAATAACGGAAGAAAAAATTCCTGCTGCAATTAGTATTCTTTTCATTCAATAATTTGTTTAGCTAACGGCTTCCGCCGCTTTTTCAAATGGTTTTCTATCATCTGCATAGTTACCAATCCACCATCTTGTTTCTTTCATTTGCGTGGTAACATTTTTTGCTCCAAGGTCATTTAGGAATTGTGTTACCTCCTGTTCGTTTGTCTTTTCAGTGCATTCAATAGCCATCACAAATAAATCGTCTGTTGAACGCAGATTGAAATGGTCCTTTTTTACAAAAGGTGCCAACTGGCAGAGATAGCAAAATGTCAATGTCATTCCCACCGCTGAAAACAACACCGTTAATTCAAAGGTGATGGGTATCCATGCTGGCAGCGCAAAGAAAGGTTTACCACCAAAGTTCAAAGGCCAGTCATAAGTCAATGCCCAGGTAATGAAACCAAGTGCCGTGCAGGTTCCGGCCAAACCATAGAAAAAACCTGCAGTATGTAAACTCGTATCACGCAATCCCATTTCGGCATCTAATCCGTGCAGAGGCATTGGCGTATAAACATCATGAATTTTATAACCGTTTCTACGCACCTGTCGCACAGCCGGGAACAAAACAGCTTCGTCATCGAAACAGGCAACAACAAATTTTTTTATAGCCATAGAATAATTTCAAATTTCAAATACTAAATATCTAATTCTAATGTGCATATTCATGCGCAAACTCTTCCACCGGTTCTTCTTCTACCACATCCATTTTCTCTTTAAAGTTCTCACCACTCTTCTTCAAAATATGCTTGATCTCGGCCATAGCGATCACCGGCATGAACTTGGAGAAAAGGAAGTAGCAGGTAAAGAATAAACCAAAGGTTCCCAGGTAAAATCCAACTTCCCAAATAGATGGCGAATAATACACAGACCAGGCTGAGGGCAGGTAATCACGGTACAGAGATGTAACGATGATCACAAAACGCTCGAACCACATACCGATGTTCACAAGGATGGACATGAAGAAAGTCACCCAAATATTCCTTCTCATTTTTCTTAGCCAGAAGATCTGTGGCGATAGTACGTTACAACTCATCATGAGATAATAGGCCCAACCGTAAGGGCTTGAAAGATCCACGCGGTTGTACCTGAACGCAAACCATTCGTATTGCACATGAGAGTACCAGGCTATGAACAATTCTGTTAGGTAAGCGATACCTACAATTGATCCGGTAAGAATAATTACTTTATTCATTACATCAATATGCTCGATGGTAATATATTCTTCCAGGTTCAGAACTTTTCTTGTAACAAGCAGTAATGTTTGCACCATGGCAAATCCGGAGAAGATGGCACCCGCAACAAAGTAAGGAGGGAAGATGGTAGTATGCCAACCCGGAATTACAGATGTAGCAAAGTCGAAGGATACGATGGTATGTACAGAAAGTACCAATGGCGTTGCTAAGCCAGCCAACACCAGTGCCAAAGCCTCATGCCTTTGCCAGTGCTTGGTGGAACCTGTCCAGCCAAAGGATGCAATACCATAAAACATTTTTCTCCACTTCAATTTTGCACGGTCTCTTAATGATGCCAGATCAGGAATTAAACCTGTGTACCAGAACAAAAGCGATACGGTAAAATAAGTAGAGATGGCAAATACGTCCCAGAGAAGTGGTGAGTTAAAGTTCACCCACAAAGGACCGCGGGTATTTGGATAAGGCAGTACGAAGAAGGCATCCCATACACGGCCCATGTGCCAAACCGGAAATTGTCCCGCACACATTACGGCAAAAATGGTCATGGCCTCTGCAGCACGGTTTACACCGGTTCTCCACCCTTGTCTGAATAGCAACAAGATGGCAGAGATCAGTGTTCCGGCATGACCGATACCCACCCACCATACGAAGTTTGTGATGTCCCATCCCCAACCCACTGTTTTGTGGAGGTTCCATTGGCCAATACCGAACCAGACTTCCCTTGTTACGGAAACAACGCCAAACAATAAAAATACAACAGACACCGAAAATCCAATCCACCAAAGCCTGCTTGGAGCAGCTTCCACCGGACGGCAAATATCTTCGGTTACCTGGTGATAATCTTTGTTACCATCTACCAGTGGTGGTCTTACCTGTGATTCGTATTTAAATACTGCCATAAATTTTATTAGCTATGAGCCATCATCCGCTATCGTCCCGGACACAAGCTCTGTTACATGTTACCTTTTAAGATCTGAATATTCTTTGTTCTTTATTTTCCTTCTTTTGCCGGTTCGTTCTGAGAAGGGATCGGTTCATTTTTCTTTTCAAAAGAATGTTCCGCCATTTGGTGTTCCGGCTCAATCACTTCATCTGAATTCCTGATCTTGGCCAGATAGTTTATGTTGGGTAATGTGTGCAATTGTTCCAACACGTAGAACACTCTTTGAGGATTGTTCTTCCTGATTTGAGATACAGTTGCATCAGGCCTGTTTACATTACCAAACACAATGGCGCTTGTTGGGCAAGCCTGGGCACATGCAGTTTGCACTTCATCAGCACCCAATTCCCTGTTCTCCATTTTCGCCTGTAATTTACCTGTCTGCGTACGCTGAACACAGAAGGAACATTTTTCCATCACACCGCGGCTGCGGGTTACAACATCCGGGTTCAACACCATTCTTGTCAGGTCGTCGTTCATTTGATGAACTACCTGATTCAATTTACCGGTTCCGCTGGAAGGTCCAAGAACACCATGTGTACTGGAACCGTAGA
This sequence comes from Flavisolibacter sp., assembly GCA_025936195.1. Next base: position 8,212 of record JAICTW010000015.1, on the reverse strand, counting down.
AATCACCCCAATTGAAACGGCGCACTTTATAAGGACAGTTGTTGGCACAATATCTTGTACCTACGCAACGGTTGTAAACCATCTGGTTAATACCTTCTGAGCTGTGCATGGTAGCGGCCACCGGACAAACGTTTTCGCAGGGGGCGTTATCGCAATGCTGGCAAAGCATTGGCTGGAAGATAACCGTCTTTAAATCGTCTGGATTCTTTTCATCCGTTACAAAATAACGGTCAATGCGCAACCAGTGCATATCATGAAAGCGAAGCACTTCGTTTTTTCCAACAATAGGAACATTATTTTCCAAATGACAGGCTACCACGCAGGCACCACAACCAATACAACTGTTCAGGTCAATGGACATGCCCCATTTAATTCCGGGCTGCGCATGATCGCCATACATAGTTCCTTCTTTCCTGTAATCACCTGACACCGGTGCATACTCTTCTACAAGTTCTTCACGGAACTCTTTGTATTCATTTGGATATTTTATGAAGGTGGCAAGCGTTGTTTCCCTCAGCACTTCCGTTCTTCCTTCGTAAGAATCGTGCTTTTGAATTTGCGCAATCTTATATTCTCCTACCGTCTTTGCCGAAGTGGTTACTTCATTATTATAAATGCGGCTATTATTTTTTAACTGCGCAAACGGATACACATTTTGACCCAGTCCTTTGTCTTCGTAAATAGCAGGATTGAAAGCCTGGTTGCGTCCGTAACCAACTGCCACGGCAATGGTATTTGGCTCCATGCCCGGAATCACCAGTGCAGGAATCGTGATCTTTTTATTGCCAACCGATAATTCGATCAAAGGCTTATTGGTGTAATACTCGTATTCGACGCTTTCGTAATCAATTCCCAGTTCCTTTGCTTTGGCTGTGGAGATCAAAGCATAGTTGTCCCAGGTTGCTCTTGTAACAGGATCGGGCAACTCTAACAACCAGGGATTGCCTGCCTGCTTACCACCCAATACCATCACGCTTTGATAAAGAACCACTTCGTTTTTACTGCTCTTTGGCGTGGATGAAATAGCAGCAATGGCAGCATTCAAATCAATGGCGCCTACGGGAGCAGTACCTGTGGAAGTAACAACAGGTATTTGATTTCCTGTAGCAGTTGTTTGCGCTGTATTGTTACTGATTTGAGTAGTATCGGAGGTGGAAGCAACTCCATTTTGAGCTTGAGGTAAACTACCGAAACCCAAAACAGTTCCTTTTTGCTCGGATTCATCTAAATAATCACGATTATTAACCGTAAGATTTTTTGCAGGAGTTCCTTTGAAGCCGAGCTGCATGGTTCTATCAAATGCTTCCTGTCCACCTAACACTCCTAACCAATAAGTATGGAAGAAAGTTTCGTAATCAGTATTGTTCCCACTCCATTTTAATAATGAAGTCTGGAAAGCTCTTGTTTTAAAAAGAGGATTAATAGTTGGCTGAATAAAGCTTACATAACCTGTCCTTGGTTCAGCATCGCCCCAGCTTTCCAAATAATGATGGTTTGGAATCAGGTATTGACACAATTCAGTGGTTTCATCCATCTTTTCACTAAAAGAAACGGTAAGCCCAACTTTTTTCAAACCGCTTTTGAATGCTTCTGCATCAGCATAATCATAGGCAGGATTGGCGCCATAGATCAGCAACGCACCTACCTGTCCTGCATTCAGTTGCTGAACAAGAGCAGCAAAATCGGAGTCAATACCTTGTCTGTAATTAAGTGTTGCGCCTGTATCAATGGTTGAACCAAAAGCACCAACAGCCCTGTTGATCTCTCTTACAACTGCCTGAATATTGGGATCATTGCTTCCGCAAACCACTAACGCAGCGCCTCTGTGTGCTTTCAGATCATTCGCTACTTTTTGGATGGCTGTATTCAGCTTTGCATCTAAAGTTTGAGCAGGAGCAGCACCGGCAACAGCAGACAACAAAGCCAAAGCAACAGCACCTGTTTCTGATGGACGATGAAGAATTCTTTCATCTGCACAGGAACCAGTCATGCTTAAATAGCCTTCGAACTGGTAATGCTTGCTCATGGTCTTCTTGTCGCCATCTAATTTTCTCTTGGTGGAATAGCCTCTGGCAAATTCAACAGGGGCTAACCAGGTTCCGAGGAAATCGGCGCCAAGACTTACCACTACATCCGCCTTATCAAAATTGTGAGCAGGAATTTTTCCTCCGTGCGCCTGTATCAATCCGCTGTAAGAAACAGCATCGTATTGTACATGACGGCTTCCGGGGTATTTGGCCAAAAAGCCTGCAATAATTTGTTTGGTGGTGGGAGAAACAATGGTGCTTGTTAAAAGAACTACAGGTTTGCCCGCAAGCTTGCCTGCAATTTGAGCATCCAACTGTTCGAAACTTGGAATTTCCTGCCATCCTTTACCCGGCACATTTTGTTTTGGATGCGGAATGCGGTACATATCATACAAGTCCAAAACAGTAGCCTGCACTCTCGGAGAAGTTCCACCTAAAGTGAAAGGATATTCTGCATTTCCTTCAATTTTTATAGGCCTGCCGTCTCTGGTTTTCACTACTACCGGAATCACATCACCATCCATAACATAAGTGCTGGCAAACATTTTGGGAACACCCGGAAGAGTGCCCTCAGGTCTGTTCACCAATGGAATGGCTTTGCGAACCGGAGTTTTACAGCTTGCGGCCAGGGTTGCGGCGGCTGTACTAAAGCCTAAGTATTTAAGAAAATCTCTGCGGGGATGTTTAAGGTCCAATAGGCCTTTATCGTCTATATCTCCAAAGGGCAGGTCTTCCGGAAATTCGTCCTCTGTCCTTTTTTGGATCTCCTCTTTATTTTTTAGTGCAGCGAAACTTGTCCAATACTTTTTATCGCTCATAATATTATTTCGAATTAGCAGTTGGCTATTTGCAGCTTGCAGTTTAACCAACCGTTCTTTAATTGTAAACTATAATTTAGACCGTTAACTGCTGACTGATTACTGCCAACCGCCAACTTTTTTAATAGTGACATTTTTGACATTCCAAACCACCAATATCTTTCACGGTCACACTGTCCATTTTACCGGATTTGATATCGTCGTGGAATTTCTCGTAAAGGCTATAGAAACGATTGCCTGTACTATCTGTATAATTGAAATTCACTTTGGTCTCGCGGTGGCAGTTGATACACCAGCCCATGCTCAATTCAGCCTGTTGGGAAACCTTGTTCATTTCCTGAATATTTCCATGACAAGTTTGGCATTGAACATTGCCCACTCTTACGTGTTGTGCGTGGTTGAAATAAACCATGTCGGGCAGATTATGAATCTTAACCCACTCAGGAGATGTGGCTTTTGAAGGATCCCATTGTGCACCGGGACCAGGAGTAAAGCCTGCGTATTTATATAATTTCTGAATTTCAGCGGTACCGTTTACTTTTTCGCCATTTGCATCTGTAATCTCGGGGCCTTTTTCATAAGTGGAAATCACCTTATGGCAATTCATACAAATGTTCATAGTAGGAATGCCGGCATGCCTGCTTTCCCATGCACCGCCGTGGCAATACAAACAGTTGATCTGATTGATACCGGCATGTACTTTATGCGAGAAGTAAATAGGCTGCGTTGGTGAATATCCCTTCTGGCGTCCTAAGTTGATGGCACCTTTGGCTACAAAAAAGCCACCGACAACAAACAAAACAAGTGCAAGTAAGGCGATATAAATTTTATTGCGGTAGAAAGGAACAGGCTCAGGACGAACAATATTCTCCTTATCGTCTGATAATTTTTTCAAACTGCTGTTCACCTGCATTAAGATCAGGGCAACAATAGCAAGAATGAGAGAAATAATTCCGAAGATGATAGCGCCTTGTCCATTATCCGAGGCTGGTTCGGTAGAGCCTCCTGGTGGTTGTTTAGGACCGGCAGTGGGCGGATTCATTACATAACCGATGATTGCATCAATATCCTTCTCAGTCAATTGCGGGAATGGCGTCATCATTACGCCATACGTCGCTTTCAACTTTTGTGTGTAAGGATCCTTTGCCATGAAGCCCGGAGGATTGTGAATCCATTCGTACAGATTCTTTTTATCCTCTGCCCATGGCCCTCTGTTCAATACACCTTCCAAAGCAGGCCCTGTTATAACTTTGTCTATGGCATGGCAACTGGCGCAGTTTTGTTTGAATAGTTGCTCACCGTTTTGCGCATTCACTGAAATATGGAAAACAAAAAAAAGAAGTCCAACCAGTACGCTCTTTCTCGCTTGCGATTTTAAAAAATTCATAGCATCAATTGGTGTGAGATGTGGATAATTTCCCAAATCGGTTGCAAAAATATGACACGAACTTAACAAAACAGCAACGTTGCAAAATTTTTTTTAAACCGCTACAGCACTGCGTTTCAGCGGGTTTCAATTTATATGGAAGCTTTCTCTAAAGCTGTTGTCATATACTCGTCAGTAAAATCCCTTAGTGTTGAAATCTGCAAACTGACGAAATTTTTTCCTTCGTTTTTCATGGCTATTAACTGATAACTTCGTTGCTTTCAACGAAGCAAAAAATGTTCAAATCCTTACAAAAGAAATGGAAAATCAGCGGGTGGCGGTTGCTTCTTATACTCTTCACTTTTGCTGTTGGCGGAAGTCTCACGGGCTATGTCGCCCGGAAGCTGATGCCCATTTTTGAGGTCGAGCTTTTGTTTTTGTACTTCGCTATTTACATTGTTTTGGTTACACTCCTCTGGCCTTTGGCCGTTTTATTGATTAGCATCCCGTTTGGACAGTTCTCTTTTTTCAGAAGATATATAATACAGATAAGTAACAAATTGTTCCTAAGAAAGAAATAGCATGGGAAATCCGAAGTTGAAACATATTGTCGTTTTTGCCTCCGGCGCCGGCAGCAATGCACAAAACATCATCAATTATTTCAGGAATGAAACGGTTGCTAAAGTTTGCCTGATCGTTTGCAACAAAGCCGGTGCAGGCGTTATTTCCATTGCTGCAAAAGAAAATATTCCAGTTTTGCTGATCGAGAAAGAACGGTTCTTCAGAGGCGATGCTTATTTGCCCGAACTTCAAAAAGTCAATACCGATCTTATTGTGCTTGCCGGCTTTTTATGGAAAGTTCCGCAGGTGTTGATTGATGCTTATCCCCGACGTATTATTAATATACACCCGGCACTGCTGCCCAAATATGGAGGCAGGGGCATGTACGGACAATACGTTCACGAAGCTATTTTAAATGCCGGCGAAATGGAGTCCGGTATTACCATTCATTATGTGGATGAACACTATGATAATGGTGATGTTATTTTTCAAACGGCCTGCCCTATTTTGGAAAGCGACAATTCTTCAGCACTTGCCCAACGCATTCATCATTTGGAGTATTTGCATTATCCGGAAGTAATAGAAAAGATCCTAAAAACACTATAATAAATAAAGAGTGCGCCGGCATTCTTATCCGATCAATGCAGGCTTGCCTATCTGCACTTATCTTTATCCTTCCATGCCAGGTAAAGCCAAAACTGCCATTGTAAATTTTCTTAAGCTGCTGCGTGAATCTTTAATTGAATTATTAAAGAACGATCCTTTGCGCATGGCCGGCGCAACAGCTTTCTTTACCACATTTGCACTTCCACCCATTCTTGTAATTATTATTCAATCGCTGAAATTAATTCTGGACCCGCATAGAGTACGCTCACAATTATTTTTGAGTCTGGAGAACCTTGTTGGACGCGAAGCCGTAGGGCAATTAACTGATGTGCTGCGGGCACTTCGCAAATTGGCCGATAGCTGGTGGATCGTTATCGGTGGATTTATTTTTTTACTTTTTGTTGCCACCACGCTTTTTAAAGTCATTAAAAGTTCCATCAACCAGGTTTGGAAAATAAGGCCGGTGCAAAAAGCTGGTTTTGCAAGAACCCTTGGTTCGAGACTTCAATCCATTGCTGTAATATTAGTGGCAGGTCTGCTGTTCATGATTGGATTGCTGGCCGAAGGACTTCAAACATTCATTGGCAAATACATTTTTGAGATCTCGCCCTTGCTTTCGGCCTATTTTAATTCAGCTTTGAATTATGTCATCTCTGTAATTATTGTCACACTTTGGTTTTCTATTGTCTTTCGTTATTTGCCGGACGGAAGGCCGGAATGGAAGGTGGCGCTTACAGGCGCTTTTCTCACGGCTGTTTTGTTCAACATTGGCAAGATCATCTTGCACTGGCTGCTTAGCTACAGCAACATCAATACCCTGTACGGCACTTCTGCTTCCATTGTTTTATTATTGCTGTTTGTATTTTACTCGGCACTTATTTTATATTATGGCTCTGCCTTTACAAAAATCTGGGGAATTAATAAAGGGCATCCCATCCGGCCCTTACCACATGCCATGCACTACAGGTTAACCGAATCGGAAATAGAGATAAAGAAAGCATAGTAATTACATCAAAATTGTTGAAATGAAACCAGCTTCAGTGAGCGAGATAAAGCAGCAATTGAAAGAGCTTGATAAGAAAGAGCTGATCGAGATCTGTCTGCGGTTGGCACGTTTTAAAAAGGACAATAAAGAATTGCTCACCTACTTGCTGTTTGAAGAAAACAATCTGCCGAACTACATTCAGAATGTAAAAGAAGAAATGGATGAAGGCTTTTTGCAGGTGAATACCTCCAGTGTTTATTTCGCCAAAAAAACCATCCGAAAAGTTTTACGCATTGCCAATAAACACATTCGCTATACGGGAAGCAAAACAGCCGAAGCGGAGATATTGCTTCACTACTTAACCAATTTCAACGGGCTGAATCTTTCCTGGCGAAAAAGCACTGCCCTAACTAATTTATATGCAGCCCAGATAAAAAAAATACAAGCGGCCATTGACACCATGCATGAAGACCTGCAATATGATTACCGGAAAGAACTGGAGCGGCTGAAACTTTAAGGCTTGCACTTCAACTTACCATTTCTTTCACCGGCAGGATTCTAAATGTAGCTCGGTTTACTGGTTACTGTACTCCCATTTGTTCATCCATCGTGTGGTCAAGCGTTGTTATAGATGCATCTGTATGATCACGTAAAGCATTTCTTGTTTGCCTAATAAAAATGTGCCGCTTGTACTGCTGTCATGATATAATTAGAATGTAGAAGAGTTCTCTTCAATAATACTTCGACAGATCACTATCAAATTATCGAGAATAAACTTGCAAGGGAAACAAAAGAATATCAGATCAAGAGATAAAATGTTTATGCCATTTAGAGCTTCTCTATTCCCTGAAATTATTTCTTCATTCTCAAAAACTAACGAACTTGCCGGAAACCAACGAAACATGAGCGAATTTTTGCAACAATCCTGGCCCTGGTATGTCGGTGGCATTTTAATCGGGTTAATGGTTCCTGCACTGTTGATTGCAGGAAATAAGTCTTTCGGAGTGTCCGGTTCCTTAAGAGATATCTGTGCCGCCTGCATTCCTTTGCGAATTCCTTTTCTGGATTATGACTGGAAAAAGGAATCGTGGAATTTGTTTTTTGCAGGAGGCATTATCATCGGTGGTTTTATCGGCGGTTATTTATTCGGTGATCCGCAACCTGAGACTATTTCGCACAACACATTGCATACGCTCGCACAAGATGGAGTTCATTTTAACAGCGGCTTTGTTCCTAACGATATTTTCAATTGGTCGTACTTAACAACACTGCCGGGATTTATTATTATGGTAGCAGGCGGATTTTTAGTGGGCTTTGGAACACGGTATGCCGGCGGCTGTACTTCCGGACATGGCATTATGGGCTTATCAACTTTACAATGGCCTTCTTTGATTGCAGTTGCTTCGTTTTTTATTGGCGGCATTATCAGTGCTACCTGGTTATTGCCTTTTGTTTTAAATCTTAGCAAATGAAAAATCTTCGGTATTTAATATTGGGAACTTTGTTTGGGATCATTCTTTGCAAAGTTCAGGCAGTATCCTGGTGGCGCATGCAGGAAATGTTCCGGTTTGATGCTTTTTACATGTATGGCTTGTTTGCTACTGCCATACCTACAGGAATACTTTCTGTATGGCTCATTAAAAAATTCAACATTAAAACCATTGATGGAGAACCCATCAACATTCCCCGGAAAAAATTTAACTGGGGTTATGTGATCGGAGGACTATTGTTTGGTATTGGGTGGGCTTTTTCCGGCGCTTGCCCCGGTCCTTTACTGGCTTTGATTGGTTCAGGCAATTTGGTTATCCTTATTGTTTTTATAAGTGCTATTTTAGGTACTTTAGTATAT
>JAICTW010000507.1 GCA_025936195.1 Flavisolibacter sp. | reverse complement strand
ATAAAATAAGCAAAGGTGTTAGCAGATGCTTTAATAACCGATTTACTTACTTCGGTTTTTTCAATTACATATTCTTCACTGTAACTCTTTTGGGATAGTTTACTGGATGCAAAGATCACCGGCGCCATTGCCATCAAATATTCGTTGCCGCGGTAAGTCATTACTCTTGTTTCAGCAAAACCAAAACCCAGTAAAGCAAAAGCCACTGCTTCCTGCTTCAGGTCAAAGCTTTTTGTTACCCGCAGTTTCCTGCTATCGGCAGGCAATGTTCCGGGAATAGAAATATTATTTTTCAAGCTACCATACAGGTTATTACCACCTGCAACGGCGCCCCAGGAATTTGCCGTTAAATAACAATTTCCGTAGCTGCCTCCGCCTCCTGCCATCAGCCCTGCATCACCTGTTATTTCCCCGGCAGCGATACTACATACATCAATGCATTTATTTTCAGGCGCCGGAGCAGGCGCCGGTGGTGGAGCAGAATTCGTATTTGTTGAACTGCCGTATGAAAAATTAAGGTATTGCTGAAATGTTATTCTTTCGGCTATCGCTACCGGGAATGCTGAACGGATCAATGCCTGGTAGGCCTTTTCATCCACTTTTATATTGGCCCAGATGTTTTTATAAAATGATGCATACTTTTCCATTACCTGTGCTGATGCCTTACTTTTCTCGGCACCGTTTTTCATTTTATTTAATGCAGCCACATCCCGCTGATAGGATTTATATGTTCCGGTAGCATCTGCCTGTAGCAACTTGTCTGCCTGCTCTCTCAGCGGCTTTACAATATTGTTTACTTTGTTAATCATTTCCTGTGTTACCACTACTGTTTTTTCTTGCGCATTGGCATGCGATAGCTGCAGCGCTGCCACTACTGTAAGCACAAGAAATTTAATAGTGGAGTGTAGATTCTTTCTCATATTTTTTATTTGCCGTTAATGAAGGTTCGTCATTTGCATTTTTTAAAGATGTGGATAATGCAAATGGAAACGAATCCTGTAAAACAAGGATTTTATAAAATCGCTACTCCTTTGTGATCTTAATATTGCTGACATAAAATTTTTCTGTTTCCGCGTCGCTTCGGCCATGTGTAAATGAAATGGCATTAAATAACAATGCTGCCGGAATTGCTTTTTCGTATTCGGCTATTTTATTTTTGTCAATAAACAGCTGGAGATTTTCTTCTTTCTTTTTTATGGTAACGGTAATGCGGTTATTTTTTTTGTTGTTTGAAAAACCCGGAGCGGCCATCCATTTCGTGGCATCCATGTATCCCGGAGGTGAAGAAAATTTAGCCTCCATTTCAACTTCTCCATTGCGGCCGTCAAAGCCCGGACGGATCCTTACTTTCAAAAAAGATTCTGCATTACCGGGTGTTGTTTCTTTTGATAATTGAAATGCCAATCCTTTGCCTCCCCAGGTAAAATTTTGAGGGGCCACCATATCGTAGCTGATGGTGAAATTTTGCGGAAGCGGTTTTCTAAGTTGATTAGGAATGAAGGCTTCGTTGCCTTTTAATTCGGTCCAGTTGCCAGACTCTCCATCAAGCCTTGTAATCACGCAGGACTTGCCATCGTAATTTAATTTTGAATTCCAGCCAATTGGCTTTTTACCAATTTCCGTTGTCGAAAAATCTTCGAAGAAGAAAATGTTTTTATCTGCCTTAATTTTTTTGCTTGTTTCAGATTCTTCAGTGATCGCTACAGCTTCTTTGTAGGAAGGAGAACGCAGGGGTTTATACGGTTTCCCTTTTACCTTTTCAGGATCGAAGAAAAAATTATAGACATAATCAAAATTAAAATTGTTGATGATGGACTCGTGAAGGTGAACATTAAATGGCTGGGTGGGCATTCCCATTGTCCACCTGACAACGAGCCATTGAGGTCCCAGAGTCTTACAACGTTCCCTGACTTCTTTCTTTACTTTCAGGATGGGAAAGGTTTTATCATCCAGGTTCCTGTTGTCAAAAAAATCATCATAACCTTCTGTGGCATTTACAAAACTTTGTAAGTTGATGTCAGTGGCTGAAAGATCCAACCTGGCAATCTCGTGCCATTTGCTTTTATATTTTAGTTTGAGCCTTGCCAGATTTTTTTGTGCGGTTGCGAATTGTGCAGCCGGTACAGGGTCAATGTTTTGCCAGAAAGGAAACTGCTTTTCCGCTTGCTCAAAAAATTCACCAATGGTTACTTCCTCAAATGGCAATTCATTGTTCTTACTTAGAATGACAAGATAATGGGGATAGTCGTCAATAATTCTGGGTGGAATATAACAATGCCTATACTCCTTAAAGTTTTTGTGATTATCGAAATCCATGAAATTGCCTGCTTTTTTATCTTCATCGTCATATCCTTTTGCATACGTTTTGAAATCAGGGAAAACAAAATAATACTCTTCAGTCCTTGAAATAAATGATACCGGCACACTGATGTATTGTAGCCCGTTCGCTTCAATGTTCCAATACTCAGCAAGGTTGTTTTGCGGCACAAATTTTCCACCCGCATCTTTTTTTAAAAACATGTACATCTTTGAATAGGCGCCATATAATTGAGGTAAGGCCTGCACGTGACTGCTTATGGCATTGCCCAGACGACTGTTGGTGCTACTGAATTTGTAAATGGCATTTTGATAGTAGCCGACATTACCGAGGCAGCCTTTTGGTGTATAAGATTGTTGCATCCATTCAATGAGCCGCTGGCTGTTACCTATCTGGGCTGCACTATAGGCCCGATCACCTAATTGTTTGGCTGTTGGTGATGTAGTGTATCTGTAGATTTTCATCCACCCGAAATCAATATCGGCAATACTTTCCAGGTCAAACCCGATCCTGTCTCTGTACACTTGACTCTTTGCTGCAACAGTGAATGAGATCAAGAAAACGAGAAGTAATTTTTTCATTTTTAAAAATTTGAAAGATTTTATTTGCCCAACATATTTTTCAATGCAGCAAAGTCAACTGCTTTCTGTATGTTGGCAATATTTTCTTCAAATACGGGATCGTCCTTAGCAATTTTGTATACCACGGTAAAAAATTGCGGAGACGACATGGGCAGTTTCTTGTGGTAGTAAGTAAGATTTGGTTTCACTGCAATAAAAGAACCGCGGGTACCTTCCTCAACAAATTTTTCAAATCTTTCCTCCTCATTCCACGTGCAAACTGCTGTCTTGCTTAATTCTTCTTCCGATTTGGTTAAGTAATCAGCAATATTT
>JAICTW010000255.1 GCA_025936195.1 Flavisolibacter sp. | reverse complement strand
TGAATCTTGATATGTCATTGAACATGATGAACCACCCAAAACCATCTTTTGTTCTTCTTTACTTAGGTTTCTTCCTAAAGTTCGAAACTTTTTCATTTCTTAAAATTTAAATTTGCTTAATCGGCCCGGGTTCAGGTACCAGGCTCTTTTACCTTTTGTTTGCAAACAAAGAGTTTACTACTCGGGCCTTTTTATCTTTCCCAAACCTGTTTCAATTGCCCAAGCAAGCGGTCAAATAACCTTCTGTCATCCGTTATTATCTCTGCCTGTGCAGATAAATTATTCCGGAAGAAAATTTCTTTATTATAATTTGTTTTCAATCCTCGTGGCAAATTCACTTTGACCGAAAAGCTGTCTCTCCGGTTGGGCATGTTAGAAATATAACTGATCACACCTGTCAAATGCCCGTATTCTTCGTTGGGATATCCGTCTGCTTTTAAAATCACCTTCTCTCCTTTCCTGACCTTACCAATGCCTTTTTGCGCTATCATTAATTCCGCGTAGCAATTAGTCTCTTTAGGCTGCACGTAAAAAAGCTCCTGGCCGACACCAATCAATTGATTTTCCTGCAAAGAAGAAACAAACATAAGCCTGCCATTTTCAGAAGCAATCAAAACATATTGTTGTATCCATTTCTCCACTTCGCTTTTCAGATCAAGCAAGGCAGAATGAAAGCTTTGTTGCTGGTCCATTACCTGCTTTTCCAAATCCATGATTTCTTTTTCCTTGCTATGGCTTGCCAGGTCACTGTTGGTTAACTGAGAATTTATTTGCTTAATGCTTTGCTCCTTTGAGATCAATTTGCTTTTATACTGGTTCAATTCCAATGGTGCAATCACTTTTTCTTTTTCCAAACCTTCATAAGCCTCATATTTCTTTTTTTGCAATTGCTGGTCCTGTTCCAGTAAAGTTTTTTGCTGGTAAGTTGTGGCCTTCAGGCTGGATAAATATTGAAGATCTTTTTGAAGAGCCGCTTTCTTGTTTTGATAATAGCCGCTTGCCAGCAGCTGTTTCGTTTCAGCAAACTGGTTTTGAAAATTCTGATAGGGCGATTGCAATTCTCCAAGGTCAAATAAAACCGGAACAGGATTCTTTATCAAAACAGTATAATCATTATTCTTTGTTTCATTGATGGTTTGTTCTATCCAGTTTCTTAATTGAATTACTTCCTTGTAAGATGCTGTGCTCTCCATATAAGCAAGGTGCTTCCCCTTTTGCACTTCTTCTCCATCGCTTACAAAAAGCTTAACAATTTTTCCTTCCGTTTTCGGACTGATCATCTTGGGTGCATTTAAGGACACCAATCTTGCAGAGCCATTGATAATGTCAGGATACGAGATGAACCAGGTAAGCGTAAGAAGAGAAAGCAACACCAAAAGAAATAGAAGATTTCCCTTTCGGATCATCCAGTGCGGACGATAGCTGATGATTTCTTTCACCTCATTGCTTATCAGTTCATCACTTGTTTGTTGTAAACGAAGAGTTGCTGGCATAGTGTCAATTTTTATCCGAAGATGTTATGCTGAGCCTGTCGAAGCATTAATTAGAATATTACTGTCCCAATTCCAACTGGTTTTTTACAAGAGTGAAGTAGTCGCCTTTTAAACTCACCAATTCATTATGCGTTCCTTTTTCTGTAATAACGCCTTTGTTCAACACCACTATCTGATCGGCGTTTTTTACCGTGCTTAAGCGATGCGCAACAATGATTACCGTTCTTCCTTTAAAAAAGGAATTCAGGTTCTGAATGATCTGACTTTCGTTATTGGCATCAAGACTGTTGGTGGCTTCATCAAAAAAAATAAATTCAGGATCACGGTACACGGCTCTTGCAATTAATAGTCTTTGTTTTTGTCCCATGCTGATGCCGGACCCTTCTGCACCGATCTTTGTATTAAAACCAAGAGGAAGACTTTCAATAAACTCACGAATATTGGCTACATCCACAGCCTGATACAATTTTTCCATATCAATCTTCTCAGCACCTACTGCAATATTTCTGGCAATAGTGTCTGAAAAAATAAAGCTCTCCTGCATCACCACTCCGCAATGGCTCCTCCAAAGTTTGTGGCTGATGTTTTGTAAAGAAGTTCTGTCTAATTTGATCTCGCCTTTTTGTGGCTCATAAAATTTCAAAAGCAATTTCAGCAAAGTAGTCTTGCCACTTCCACTAACACCAACAATAGCAGTTGTCTTCCCTCTTGGAATAGACAAATTAATTTCCATCAACACAGGCTCGTTACCTGCACCAGGATAAGTGAAGCTTAGGTTTTCGAAATGGATCGCCCCGGTCCCCTTCATTTCTCCCAAGTGGGGAAAGACATCTTTATTAACCTCGCTTTTTGAAGATTCTTCCAACAAATGACTATCCATTAAATGCGCAGAAACTTCCATAAGCATGGGCTGTGCATAGGTCTCTCCCCCACCGGGGGAGCCGGAGGGGGCTTTTCCTCCCACCAATCTTCTCGCAAACGCAGCAGGCAACTGATATTGAAATTCCCTGCTTTCCGGTTCTTCATCTTCCATAGTATGAATTTCATTCAACCGCTCCATGCTGATCTTTGCATTTTGCCAGCTTTGTATGAACCCGATCAATTGTTCAATAGGACCGTTCAACTGGCCGATAATGTATTGCACTGCAAGCATGGAGCCTAATGTCATCTCTCCATCAATAACTGCTTTAGCGGACAGGAAGGTGATAAAAATATTTTTGCCTTCATTAATAAAAAATGCACCGGATTGTTGCCATTGATTTATGGACAGGCCTTTCATGCTTAATTTGAAAAGCTTCGCCTGCAATCGTTCCCAGTTCCAGCGCATGGGCTTTTCCACGCCATTCAGTTTTATTTCCTGCATACCCTGCACCATTTGAATCGTGGCGCTTTGTTCTTTGGCCGCTACTTCAAAACGTTTATAATCGAGTTGCCTTCTTTTTTTCAGGAATAAAATGACCCAGGCTGAGTAGAGAATACTTGCAATTAAAAAAACAGCGAAGATGTACACATTGAAAATAGCGAGAACTACAGAAAACACAAGCAGGTTAACCAATGAGAACAAAGTGTTGAGAGATGAACCGGTAAGAAAAGATTCAATGCGACTGTGATCGTTCATTCTTTGAAGAATATCGCCGGTATGCTTGCTATCAAAAAATGAAACCGGGAGCTTCATCAGCTTAATAAGAAAATCAGTAAGAATGGAAATGTTGATGCGTGTGCTGATGTGAAGCAAAATCCAACTCCGTACAAATTCAACAGCAATGCGGCCTGCAAACAAAGCTATTTGCGCCAGAAGAACGATATAGACAAAATGAATATTGGCTGTATTGATGCCGGTATCTACAATGCTTTGCGTAAGAAAAGGAAGGAACAACTGTAAAAGGCTTGATACACCAAGACCAACTAATAATTGAAATACTAATTTTTTATAAGGAAGTATGTAGTGAAAAATATTTTTGAAATGCAATCCTTTTTTCTCTTCTGTGTCAAATTCGTTTCTATAAAAAGCAGGAGATGGTTCTAATAAAAGTGTAATGCCTTCTTCACCTTTATCACTGATCCAGTGCTGTTTGAACTCTTCTTCTGTATAATTAATTAATCCTTTTGCAGGATCGGCAATGAAAAGCTTTTTACCTTTTACTTTATAGAGAATAACAAAATGGTTTTGGTTCCAATGAAGAATGGCAGGAAGCCTTGCTTCGTTAATTAAGGTTTTAAAATCAATTTTTACAGATTGAGTTCGGAAACCAATTGCTTCTGCGGCCTCGCTAATGCCTAAAAGATTGACACCCTCTTTGCCGATCTTTGTTTTGTCTCTTAAGTATTGAAGTGAAATATCTTTTTTGTAATGCTTCGCCACCATGCGCAGGCAGGTAGGGCCACAATCCATGGTGTCGGATTGTTTATAAAATACGAACATTATTAATTGATTTTTATTAAATGCCACTGGATGATGGTGTAGGCGTTATTCATTAATATCTCTGTTGCGGGCCATTGAAATAGCTTGCATCAAAAACCTGAAATTTGTTCGGCTCAAGAATTGCCTTGGTCTTGTTTGTGTAAAAGGAATACAAAGGGATAATCTCCATTAAAGTCCACCTAACTCCTTCTTGATGATATTTTCATACATGTAATATCTGTTTCCTTCAAAACCAATGACGCGTTGAAGTACAACGCCATTTGCATTGGTGAAAATAGTCTCCGGGATTGAACTTATTTCGTATTCAGAAGAAAAAGAGTTTTCTAAACTATCAGGGACAATCAACTGTGACCAATTCATTTTTTCTGAAACTAAGGCTATTCTCCAACTTTCGATTTTCTTGTCAATTGAAATGCTTGTAACAGATAAACCTTGCTCATGATACTTATTGTAAAGCTTTTTTATTGTTGGTATCTCCTTTCGGCATGGACCGCACCAACTCGCCCACAGAACAATCATATTTATTTTCGCACCGGGGTTAATTACTTCAACCCTATTACCGCTTTCGTCATTTAGTTTCAAATTCTTTAAAACAGTAACTCTACTTTTATTGTTTGTATAAGAAGTCAATGTTTTGCCGATTTGCGATAATAGAGTTTCTTTTTTAAAGGCACTTAACATTGCTTCTAATTCGACTTTGCTTAATACCGATTTGTTTTCATCTAATTTAGAAAGTAAATATTGAGAAGTGGGATATTGATGAATTATTGATAAATAGTCACTCAGAATTTTTGTTCTTGTATTAACATCACCCTCTAAATAGCCAAAATCCATCATTTGAGTTTTGTACAAAGCGTCTGTTTCAATACCTCCATTTATTTTTATGCTGTCAATTCTAATTTTAATGTGTGTTCCCTTAATTGAATCTTCCCTAACATTGGCTATTCCAACAATTAATATATTTTCTTCCCCTATATCAAAAGCATTATAACTATACGCTTGATTTTTTGAAGAAAGAATATGATTAGTAAAATCCAATGTTCGAATCTTGTGACTGTTAGAGTCTACATAAACTATACTGACCACCTTGTTCGAATATTGTTTGGCCGGTATTTTAAACACAAATTTGTTGTTAGAATATACAGTAGAATCAATATAAGAACTAATGTTAGATGCTTGTACCAAATATACTTTTCGGCTATCTATATTTCTTATACTCC
>JAICTW010000602.1 GCA_025936195.1 Flavisolibacter sp. | reverse complement strand
TCTCATACCTATCATGGCGGCGGCGATATTGAAAATCCGAAATACGAAAACGTTGGTTACCTCGGTGTGGACTGGCAGGCAGATGGCGATTATTACAAGATCAAAAAAATACTTCGTGGTGCAGCATGGGATGCTGAAGTGCATTCTCCCTTCGATATTTCAGGAGTGAATATCAAAGAAGGCGATTACATTCTTGCTGTGAATGGAAATCCGCTTACCACATCAAACGATCCATTTATTGCTTTCCAGGGATTAGCCAATAAAACCATTGAGATCACCTACAACAGTTCTCCTTCGTGGACAGGCGCGAAAAAAGCTATCGTAAAAACCATGTCTGATGAATACCGTTTGCGCAATCTGGCATGGATAGAGAACATGCGCAAAAAAGTGGATGAAGAAAGCAATGGCGATGTCGGATATATCTATGTTCCAAGCACAGGCGTTGACGGACAAAATGAGTTGTTTCGCCAGTTCAATGCACAATGGAATAAAAAAGCATTGATCATTGATGAACGTTTTAATGATGGCGGACAAATTCCTGACCGCTTTATTGAAATGCTCAATCGTCAGCCGCTTGCATTTTGGGCAGTGCGTGATGGTGAAGCATGGCCCTGGCCACCATTTGCACATTTTGGTCCTAAGGTAATGTTGATCAATGGATGGAGCGGTTCAGGCGGAGATGCTTTCCCTGATTATTTCCGCAAGAAAAATTTAGGTCCGTTGATTGGACAAAGAACATGGGGTGGATTGATTGGTGTCAGTGGTGTGCCTCCATTGATTGACGGTGGGCAGGTTACGGTTCCAACATTCAGAATGTACAATCCTGATGGTACCTGGTTTAAAGAAGGGCATGGTGTTGACCCGGATATTGCCGTGCCGGAAGATTTAAGTTTAATGGCGAAAGGAACCGATCCGCAACTCGAAAGAGCAATCACAGAAATAAAAAACTTATTGAAAACAAAAGGATATACAAGACCTGCAGTGCCGGGAACTGAGAAGAGAACATATTGAATTCGCTAAGAGTTAAATTTAAAAAGGAATCTCCATGGAGACTCCTTTTGTTTTAAATACTCTTATGTTTTTCTTACATCACGAATAAAGCGATTGGCTTTGCGTTTGCCGTCTGTTCACTTAGGATCGTCTTTAATTAGCTGGCATGCTAATTTAGCCACAGTATCAACTCTCAAGAAGATGAACGTTGTGCTTATTATTTGTTTTCTAATATTGCGATCGTCACAGCAGAAGATAACTAATTTCAAATAAAAATCCCCTCAGCAAGAACCAAGGGGATCAAAATTCTTTAAAGCTTATTTATTTAGTGGCAGTACTTGCTTTTTTACTGCTCTTCTTGGAAATCTTTGAAGCTTTCTTATCAGCTTTGGCATCAGCTTTTAATTGCTTTGCTTTAGCAGCTTCTGCTTTTTTGTATTCATCCGTTTTTGCGTAGGCATCGAATGCATCAGCAGTTAATACTTCACCGGTAATGTGAATGACCTTTGGTTCCTGTAGACCGGCCAGCCTGATGGTAATGTCTTTTGTGAACGGCTGGGCATTGGCAGCATTGTATCCCACTTTAATTTGAGCGGAACTTTTTGGAGCAATGGGTTCTTTACTCCACTCAGGCGTGGTACAACCGCAACTGGCTACAACAGTTTCCAGTACGGCAGGTTTATCACTAACATTTGTTACCGTAAAATAAGTGGTAACCGGAACACCCTGTTTGATCTTACCAAAATTGTAAGTGTCGGCATTTACTTTAATAACATCATCAGGTTTTTGTTGGGCCATAACAGTGAAACCTGTAACAAAAGCGGCGGCAAAGAAGAGTAGTTTTTTCATGGTTGTTTATTGAAGTTGTTGTTTTAAAAATTGAACGGAAGCATTGGCTGGAGCCGAACCCGCAGGTGCTCTCCATACTGTTCCTTTTATTCTGATTTGTTTGGTTTGATTTCCGTTGTACGTGATGGTAATAAATTTTTCAAAATTACCTTCAGCTGCGGCATTATAGCCTACTTTAATTTTATCAGCAGCTCCGGCGGCAATAGGCTCTTTGCTCCATTCAGGTGTAGTACATCCGCAACTGGCCTGAACATTTTCCAGTTTTAAAGGAACTGGTCCATTGTTGATGATCGCAAAAGAATAATAAACCGGCTTGCCTTGAGGGATCAATCCAAAATCATGAATATCTTCCTTTATTGAAAGAACATCGGCAGCAGCCTGCTGATCGGTTTTCTGTACGGCAGCAATGCTTTGCGCTTTTACAGTGCTGAACAGAAGGAAAGCAAGGGCCGCAAATAAGATTCTCTTCATAAAAGAATTTCTTAGGATTTCAAAAATAAATCAAACCATCCGTAAACCATAACGAAAACTACAATTTGTGTTTTTTTAACGATGATCGTTTACAACTTATTTTTGCCAGATGGAAAATTCATTTGAAACCAGCCACTCACTTGAAAGCCTGTCTTTTGAAAAATTCAGGGAGGAAGTTTTGCACGATTACCGTTGGGTCTGCATCAGCCGTGAAGCCAGCTTGCTTGGCCGCAAGGAAGTGCTTACCGGCAAAGCCAAGTTTGGCATTTTCGGTGATGGTAAGGAAGTGGCGCAGGTGGCTATGGCTAAATTTTTCCAGCCGGGAGATTTTCGTTCTGGATATTACAGAGATCAAACTTTTGGCTTTGCTACAGGACTGGCAACCGTACAACAATTTTTTGCGCAACTCTATGCCGATCCTGAAGTGGAAAAAGAACCTTTCAGTGCAG
>JAICTW010000168.1 GCA_025936195.1 Flavisolibacter sp. | reverse complement strand
TATCTCTTCAAAATGATAGTATTTCGCTGACACATTTAATTGGTTAACTGGTTAAAATATTCTAAATACTTTTCTTTCCATGCATGGATCGAATAGTGATTGTCAACAGTTGCTTTACCTGCCTCCCCTACTTTTTTTCGCAGTGGCTCATCTTCAACCAGCATGGAAATATATTGCACCCACTCATCTTCATTATCTGGCAAAAATCCATTCACTCCATTTTGAATGATCTCGCTGTTCACACCTACCGGTGACATTAATGTTGGAATAGCCAGCGCCATGTACTGCAGTCCTTTCAATCCACATTTTCCTTTTGCCCATTCAGTATCAGGCAAGGGCATAATGCCGATTTCTATTTCGGAAAGATCTTTCACTTCGGTATCGGCCTTCCACGGAAGTCCCTGCGTTTCCAATTCCTTGCAATAGTATTTGCCGTCGCCGATGATCTTGAAATATACTTTGTCCGCGTATTTTTCTTTGATTCTTTTCAGTGCCGGTATTGCAGTTTCAAAATGCTCAATAGTAGAAAAGCTTCCGCTCCATCCAATACAAACCCTACCATTAGATTCGCCTCTTGGTGATTGGTAAATGTCTGTATCAATTGTAGTTGGTATAATGACTACATTTTGATTATATTTTTTTGAGTATTCTGCTAAATAATTGTTGCCAGCAAATATGAGGTCACAAAGGCCAATAATATCTTCAGTCTTCGATGCATTTTTTAGAAAAGCAAGTTTCTTATTGGACTCAGACACGGTTTGAAGCCAAATGGCATCATCAAAATCAAATACGATCTTAGCCCTTGACTTTGAAAATCGCTTTTCAAAAAAAATTGAGCCAGTCATTAGCGCTTCCCTAAAAACAAAAATGATGTCATAATCATTCATTTTTAGCCAGTTCCCAGTTCTAATCATCAATGACTTTAGAAAAATGAGTGCTTTTCCGAAGTAATTTCCTTTCGAATAAAATTTTCTATCGTCTTTTTCATTTAATAAAATGGAAAAATGACACTCGTATCCATTCGCCTCCAAGAAAGGTATGTATTGCTCAAACCGAAATCTTTGTCCGGGAGAACGTTCCTTTCGATGATTAACTATAAATAGAACTTTCTTGTTTCTTTTTTCCAATGGCATGCCAGTAGGGCTCTGAGTTAGAAAATATAATGTCAGTTAATCCGCAATCGAGCATCATTTTTTCAATTTCCGCTTTACTAAAGCGTTGCTCCAACGGAGTTCCAAACCTGTCTAAAGCATCATTTCTTATAATGTAAAATGACTTATCACCATAATAACTTAAGGGGATTTTTTTTGACAGTTGACTTAATCCAATTTTTCTTAGAAGATGTGAAAACTTTGATAATGGCCAATAGATCGTTATTGCTATCAAATTGCAAACAAATTTTTTGATTGGAGAAGGCAATTTCGAGATCAATCTTCTGGAAGTATTCACTAACTGAAATAATAGTTTAAAGAAAACATTCCGATTGTCTAGATTATAATATAGGTAGATAAGGAAATATCCATGTGGTTTTAGCTTATCTACACAACACTGCATAGCTGCCTTTGTATCAGGAATGTGGTGTAATACACCAAGGCTAAAAACAAAATCAAAAGAATTGTTCAAAAAGGGAATTGAATCTACACCTGCTTTTGTTACCCTTATGTTGGGAATGTTCCGTGTTAATTTTACAGCACTGTATATAGCATCACTTGGATCAATTGCCTCTATAAATTTTACTTTGTCTGCCAAAAACTTAGACCATCGCCCACTTCCACATCCTACATCAAGCACCACGGATTTATCATCTACGTGTTCTGCTTTAACAATATCGAAATAGTCCTTTCCAATCTGACTGATGTCATCTTCAGCGAAACCGTGAAAAGTTTCCCATTCTTCACCAAATGATTGAATAGTTTTCGAATCAATATTGGAATCAGCATCCGTTACGAAATTGGAGACTTGTTTTGATCCTATACTAATTACAGATGCAGGCGTCTTGGTATATTGAAACATATTGAGTTGTAATAATGTTATACCTTTTCTTTTTTCACCTGCCATCCATCGGGCAATTTTTCTGTGATCTCGATATTATCAAATTCCTTACTGGCTCTTGCGCCTACTCTTCTTGCCCACTCAGCCATTCTTCTAATTCCTTCTTTCAGGTCAATGCCTGTTGGATCACCAAATACTCTATGTGCTTTTGAGTGATCGGAGTAGGCATGCAGTACTTCATTTCTTGCAGAGAGGTGTTTGATATTGGGCTCTACCCCAAATTCTTCACTCACTACAGTAGCAAGTTCATTTACGGAGTAGGGCTTGTCTGCACCAACATTAAACACCTGATTATAGGCTTCAGGAATGTTCACGCATTTTGCAATCGGAATCGCCACATCATCAATATAGGAGAAGGCTCTTGTCTGTGTTCCATCACCAAAGATGGTCAGCTGCTTTCCTTGCATAATCTGGTTCATGAATATGCCGATCACATTTCTATACTTATCACCAATGTTCTGGTTCTCTCCATAGACATTATGCGGACGGAAGATGACATAATTGAGTCCGAACATTTCGTGGGCAGCTCTGAGGTCCATTTCCACTGCATACTTGGAAACGCCGTAAGGATCTTCA
The DNA here is from genome assembly GCA_025936195.1 of Flavisolibacter sp. The sequence continues at coordinate 3,767 of JAICTW010000168.1, read as the reverse complement.
GGCTGAGGAACCGTAGATTCAGCCATGGGTAATTGTCCTGCTCCATAGACGGCAATGGAAGAAGTAAAAACAAAGCATTTTACTTTATGCTTTACTGATTCATTGATCAGGTTTACACTTCCAATCAGGTTATTGTTGTAGTTAAAGCGGCGAATGAAATGAGACAGACCTTCTGCCGCATAGGCAGCCAGGTGATAGACGTAATCAAATTTGTATTGATTAAAGAGATCCTCAACTAGTTCATGATCATACACGCTTCCTTTAATAAAGGTGGCTCCTTCAGGAATATGGTCTTCAAAGCCACCACTTAAATCATCAAGTACGACTACTTTGTGTCCCATGTCCGTGCAATGACGCACCACATGCGAACCAATGAAACCGGCACCACCGGTGACTAATGATATAATCATCTATAAATGTTTAGTGATTAAATGATTGAAGTGAAATGAATAATGATGCTCTAATAATTTCTAAGAATTAAAGAGACTTTCCAGCCAAATTCCTTAAATATAATCCATACCCACTTTTTGCAAGCCCTTCGGCTTGTTGCATAAGTTGCACCTCATTAATATACTCCATCCTGTACGCCACTTCTTCTATGCAGCCGATCTTCATTCCCTGTCTTTTTTCAATTACTCGTATAAATTCAGAAGCATCGCTTAAGGAATCAAAGGTGCCTGTATCCAGCCAGGCAGTTCCCCTGTCCAATATAGCTACTTTTAATTTGCCCTTTTCCAGGTACTCTTTGTTTACGTCCGTAATTTCGTATTCCCCTCTTGCCGAAGGTTTCAGATGTTTTGCAATGCTCACTACATCATTATCATAAAAATATAAACCCGGCACTGCATAACTCGATTTAGGCTTTGTTGGCTTTTCTTCAATGGATAATACTTTGTTGTTGTCATCGAATTCCACCACCCCATAACGTTCGGGATCGGAAACTTCGTACGCAAACACATAACCACCCTCCACATCATTTAAAGCCTGTAACTGTCTTCCCAACCCCGTACCATAAAAAATATTATCGCCCAATACAAGAGCTACTTTATCATTGCCGATAAATTTTTGTCCAATTACAAAGGCCTGTGCTAACCCATTAGGCAGTTCCTGGATGGCATATTCAAAACGGCAACCCACCTGGCTGCCATCACCCAATAGTCGCTTGAATGAAGGATTGTCTTCAGGAGTGGTAATGATCAGAATTTCCCTGATGCCCGCCATCATTAAAATGGAGAGCGGGTAATAGATCATTGGCTTATCGTAAATAGGCATTAATTGCTTGGAGATGGCTTTGGTGATTGGGTACAGTCTTGTGCCGCTTCCGCCGGCCAGAATAATTCCTTTCATTTGGTTGAGAGGTTTAGAATAAGGTAAGTTGGGTAGGCCAGCCTTATGAGATCTTTTTTACCTGATTGTCGGAAAGAACATATTTTCCCCTGCTTTCATCACACTCCGCAATGCCTTCCCTATTAAAATGCAGACGATGGCCATGCTCGCTCATCCACCCTTTTTGTCTGCCTGGATTACCTATGATCAATGCATAGGCAGGCACCGGTTTGGTTACTACAGTTCCCGCACCAATAAAGGCATAAGCACCGATTTCATTTCCGCAAACAATAGTAGCATTGGCTCCAATAGTGGCTCCCTTGCGAACAATGGTTTTACGAAACTCCAGTTTCCGGTCAATAGCGCTGCGGGGATTGATGACATTGGTAAACACCATGGAAGGACCGAGAAAAACATCATCTTCACAGATCACCCCCTCGTATATAGAAACGTTGTTTTGCACTTTTACATTTTTGCCCAACACAACATTTGAACCTATAAAAACATTCTGACCGATGTTACAACCCTCGCCAATTTTACAACCGCTCATCAAATGGCTGAAGTGCCAGATTTTGACGCCTTTGCCAATTTCGCAACCTTCGTCTATAACGGCTGTGGGATGGGCAAAGAAGGTTTTTTGATGCATAATGAATAATTAACAGCGGCGAACGGCGATTAATCATTACCTAGAGGCATACATATCCTCATAGTAATGCTGATAGGCACCAGAGGTAACACGCTTCAGCCATTCTGTATTTTGGAGATACCAGTCAACGGTTTGTGATAGTCCTTCCTCAAAGGTCACGGAAGGTTTCCAGCCCAGCTCTTTATTGATCTTGGTGGCATCAATAGCGTATCTCCTATCATGACCCGGACGGTCTTTTACATAAGTGATCAACTGTTCATTTTCTCCTTCTGTCCTTCCCAGCTTTTTATCCATCAACTTACAGAGCAGCTTTACGAGATCAATGTTCCGCCATTCGTTAAAACCACCAATATTGTACATATCGCCAACCTTTCCTTTGTGAAAGACCAGGTCAATGGCTGCAGCATGGTCCTTTACAAAGAGCCAGTCCCTAGTGTACAAACCGTCGCCATAAACCGGCAAGGTTTTTTTGTGAATGATGTTGTTGATCATTAAAGGAATCAGCTTCTCAGGAAAATGATAAGGTCCATAATTGTTGGAACAATTGGTAATGATAGTTGGCAAACCGTAGGTGTCGTAATAAGCTCTTACAAAATGATCGGAAGAGGCTTTTGATGCTGAGTAAGGCGAGTGAGGATCGTAAGATGTTTCTTCGGTAAAGAAACCGGTGTCGCCGAGGGCACCATATACTTCATCAGTTGAAATATGGTAGAACAATTTGTTTTGGTAATTGTGGTTCCACTGCTTCTTTGCTGTATTCAGCAAATTAACGGTACCAACCACATTGGTATACACAAAATCCAAAGGGGAAAGAATAGAACGGTCCACATGTGATTCGGCAGCCAGGTGAATCACACCATCCGGCCGATGTTTTTCAAAAACATTATTTAATGCTTCGGTATCAAGAATATTTACCCGTTCAAAAAAATAGTTTGGAGCATTTTCTATATCCTTTAAATTTTCCAGATTACCGGCATAGGTCAATGCATCGAGGTTAATAATATTGTATTCCGGGTATTTGGTTACAAATAACCGGACAACGTGTGAGCCGATAAATCCTGCGCCGCCGGTAATGATAATGGTACTTGTTGCCATTGTATTAATTTGAGTACGAAAAATGATGGTGTTGCCTGTACCACTCAAATGTTGTCTTCAATCCTTCCCTTACGCTTACAGCAGGATGGTAGTCCAGTAGATTTCCCGCTTTTGAAATGTCTGCCAGACTATGTTTTACATCACCCTTTCTTTCTGGACCGTATTTGGGAGCCAGGTCACTTCCTGCAATTTCCTTGATCATCTCAAACAACTGATTTAAGGAAGTTTGCTCACCCACTGCAATATTATATACCTGGTTCAGGGCTTCTGCATTCTGCGTAAACAGGGCACGGTCATTGGCCTGAACTGCATTGGCCACATAGGTAAAATCGCGGCTGGTTTCCCCATCACCGTTAATAACGGGAGGCTCATTATTCAACACCGCCTGCATAAATAAAGGAATGACTGCAGCATAGGCCCCTGCAGGATCTTGCTTGGGACCAAATACATTAAAATAGCGAAGTCCTATGGTTTGCAGCCCATACACATTGGCATAGACTTTTGCGTACAGTTCATTTACATATTTGGTCACCGCATAAGGAGAAAGAGGATTACCAATTTTGTCTTCTGTTTTCGGCAGACCGGAATGATCGCCATAGGTAGAAGAACTGGCGGCATATACCAGTCTTTTGATCCTGTTTTCTTTGGCTGCGTTGAACATGTTCAGAGTGCCGGTGATGTTCACTTCATTGGTGGTGAG
>JAICTW010000274.1 GCA_025936195.1 Flavisolibacter sp. | reverse complement strand
GGCGGACAAAATGTGAACAAGGTAGAAACCGCTGTGATAGCCTATTTCAACATTGCTTCCTCAAAATTTCTTTCAGAAGAGCAAAAACAAATTATTTCGGAAAAACTTTCGAACCGAATCAATTCGGAAGGCAGCCTGATGGTAAAAGCGCAAACCTTCAGAACACAATTGGAAAATAAGGAAGAAGCCATCAAAAAAATAAATGAGCTGATTGCCTCTGCATTGAAGAAGAAAAAACTTCGCATTGCAACAAAACCTTCCAAACGATCCAAAGAAAAAAGACTGGAAACCAAAAAACGTTCATCACAAATAAAGGAAGAAAGAAAAAAATTCAGGCCTAAAGACTTTTAACAACAATCTTCCGTTCTATTGTATAGTTTTAAAATCAATTCCTATCATTTGAAACACTGGCTGCTCATATCTATACTTCTGCTGTTTGTTATTGGCGGTTCTGTTTTTTTGGACAGTTGCAAAAAGCATCATGATTATTTTGTAAAAACGCCGATCAAGTTTGTAACGCCGCCCGGCTTCCCAAAACCTACCTATAATTTTTCAGCTAATCCTTTGTCGGAAGAAGGTTTTCAATTAGGCAAGAAATTATTTTACGAACCAAAGCTTTCCAGTGTCAGCTATGTTTCCTGCAGTTCCTGCCATCAACCTGTTGCCGCATTCACCACTTTCGAGCATGACAGAAGCCATGGCATCAATGGTGCTCACACGCTGCGTAATGCTCCGGGAATTTTCAATCTCGCCTGGTATCCTTACTTTAATCAGGACGGAAGCGCTAATTCTTTATGGAAGATTTACGAAAACCACATCACCACTCCAACAGAAATGGGAGAAACCATTCCGAATGTGCTCAATAAATTGGAACAAGACACTTCGTACAAAAGAATGTTCCGGGATGCGTTTGGAGACGAAAACATAACTTCAGAAAGATTGTATAAAGCCCTTGATCAGTTTGTGATCAGCCTCGTCTCTGCCAACAGCAAATACGACAAAGTGATGCAGGCACAGGCAAGTTTTACTGCACAGGAACAAAATGGTTACAATGTTTTCCAGGCAAAATGTGCCGCCTGTCATTCAGGAACTTTATTCACCGATTTCAGCTTCAGAAATATTGGACTGCCTGTTGATCCGATCTTGAACGATTACGGTCGCATGCGGGTTACGGGCAATCGTGCCGATTCATTAAAGTTCAGAGTGCCCAGTCTGCGTAATTTAGATTTCACTTCTTACTACATGCATGATGGCCGCATCAACTTTCCAAGAAATGTTTTGAAATTTTATGAAACCGGAGTGAATCAAAGTGCAACCTTGGATCCCTTACTGACCAACGGCATTTCACTTACTCAAACAGAAGAAGATGACCTTGTAGAATTTTTAAGGACCTTGTCCGATTCTGCGTTTTTGAATAATCCCCGCTTCAGATAATTATAACAGGAATTTTTTGGACGATCCAATAGCTATCGGATCGTGCCTTAAATTCGTGTTATTAAAACCCATATCCCTTGAGTGGCATTAAAAGTTTAGCGGGACAAACCTTGTGGTACGGAGCCAGTTCCATTGCAGCACGGTTCCTGAATTATCTACTGACGCCCTACCTCACCTATCAAATGGCCACCAACGCCTATGGTGAGATGAGTATTTTGTATGCAGCCCTTCCTTTTTTTAATGTCATTTTTACTTATGGCCTGGAAACAGCCTACTTCCGTTATGCCACCACTAAAGAACAGCACCAGCAGGTTTATAATACCGCAACCATCTCGCTGATCTTTTCCACTTCCATTTTTACGGCACTATTGATCTTATTCAATAAACAATTTGCTGAGCTTTTACGCATTCCTTCGCATCCTGAATTTTTTACTTACAGTGCCCTGATCATTGCTTTCGACGCCATGACAACATTAGCTTTTGCCAAATTACGTTACGAAGGACGACCAGTAAAGTTTGCATCAGTACGCATTGCAGGTATTATCATTAACCTTGCCTGTGTATTTTTTCTTTTGTCGGTTTGTCCACGGTTGTACGAAAAAAATCCAAACAGTTTTATTCATGCGTTTTACAATCCCAATTATAAAGTCGGCTATGTAATTATTGCCAACCTTATTCAATCTATTGCTACTTTCTTTTTGCTTTCAAAAGAGTTCCTTGCTTTTAAATGGCGATTCAATGGAAAGTTGTGGAAAGATATTATTCTGTATTCTTCGCCTTTGATCCTTGCAGGTTTTGCCGGCATGATCAATGAAACCTTCGACCGCGTTATGCTGGGCTGGTGGTCATCGGCTCAAACAGCGGAACAGGCCTTGGCTGAAGTAGGTGTTTACGCTGCCTGCTATAAATTATCCATCCTCATCACTTTGTTTATCCAGGCTTTTCGAATGGGTGCCGAACCCTTCTTTTTTAAATCGGCGCAGGGACAACAACCTCAAAAAGTGTATGCAAGGGTGATGAAATTTTTCGTGATCATTATTTGTTTCATGTTCCTTGTGGTTGTTCTTTTCCTCGACATCTGGAAGTATTTTGTGGGCAGAGCTTATTGGAGCGGATTGAAAGTAGTGCCAATTCTTTTGCTTGCCAATATGTTCCTCGGTATTTATTACAATCTTTCCATTTGGTACAAGCTTTCCAACAAAACCATGGCAGGTGCATGGATCACTGTAGTTGGCGCTGTCATAACACTTGCTATTAATTACACTTTAATTCCGCGGTTCGGCTATATGGCCTGTGCCTGGGCTACTTTCCTTTGTTATGGAAGCATGATGGTACTTTCTTACATCTGGGGGCAAAAACATTATCGTGTTCCTTATGCATGGAAAAAGTTGGTTGCCTACATAATCATCAGTGTAGTGTTGTATGGAGTATATGAACTGTTCAACCATTTTGGTTTTGGTACCTGGACCAACAGAGGATTTGCATTGATCTTACTTGCTTTATTTAGCCTGATGATCCTGAATGTGGAAAGAAAGGAATTTCAGCGATTGCCTTATGTGGGAAAGTTTTTTGCGGCGAAGCCTGCGTAAATTAAATAGCAATTCAGATAAATTTTACAAGGCAAGATATAGCTTAAGATGACGCCAATGTCTTTGTTTTGAATAACTACTTTTAGCCATTTTATAGCTGCAGCCTACGCATAAATATATTCACCTGCCGTACATTTAAAACAATGCGATCAAAGCTTTTCGCTGCATTGTCCGTCGCAAGTTCATACTTGTAGTAAGCGATAGCTACATACTTGTCTATGTCAGCCTTCATTGCGTTACGTCCATTATACAACCATCAAACTACACCCACGGATATCAGAGTTTTCCATACGTCCCAAAATTTCCAAACTGCCGTCTGCAAAAATTCTTCCCACATCTTCTGTGGCAATAAAACTGCATGAGTATAAATTGGCAAGATCAATAATGTTGATAGCACCGGAAACTTCTTTCAATGGATCGTAAATAAAAAAGGGATCGGTTTCATCCCTCAAATAAACTTTCATCCATGCTGGCGATCTCATTTTTCCGTCCATGCCGTAAGCCTGGGAAAGCAATTCGGTCATGCCGTATTCGGAGTGGATGTGCTCAACGCCAAATATATTCCTGAGATTCTCGTATAGTTCTGCCCTGGTCATTTCTCTTTCTCTGCCTTTCATTCCACCAGTTTCCATGATGGTGGTATTCTTCAATTGTTGCGGATAGCTTCTCCCGAAATCAAGTAAAGCATAGGTTACACCAATGAGGATTGTTTTCTGACCAGCGCTTTCCAATTCCTTTAAAACAAGATCCAGTTTCTCGAATTCATAGAGATAAAAACCACTCTCCGGATGGCCGCTTTCCTTTATCAAATGGTCCACCATGTAAACCAATGAAGAACCGCCGCGCTCCAGGTAGGAAGGCAGCAAGCCAATGATGCAATACTCTTTTATTTCACCATAAAAATTTCTGAAGCCTTCCGAAAAGCTTTTGATGTAAAGCTGAGGATCTTTTACATAATGATGACTGGTGACCATGCCGGTTGTGCCGCTGCTTTTAAAAATCAGCTCTGCATCGAATGTTGTGGTTTTTATTGGGTGAGTTTTAAAAAAAGAAATCGGGAGAAAGGGAATTTGTGTTAGCTCTTTTACCAGTTCCGGTATTCTTCGCACCACCCTGCAATATTCGCCATAAACAGAATTGTTATTATATTGAAATTGATAGACCTCCAGTGCAATTGATGAGAACTGTTTTTCGTTAGTGATGGCAAATACCTTTTGTTCCAATTCTTTTGTCTCAGGTATTTCCATATACAGTAAATTTGACAAGCAGTAATTATTATGAAACGAATCGTAATTTTTTGTTTCCTGGCAATGACCATTGTAGCCTGCCACAAAGATAAAGTGGAAACGAAACCGCATGTATCATTTAAATCGTTCAATACAGATGTTGTAACGCAACCAAGCGATGTGTTGCGTGTAACACTTGAGTTTACCGATAAGGAAGGTGACCTGGATTCTTTATTCGTCGTAAGAGAACGGACGAATTTAAGAGGACCTGATTACCGCGTTATACCCTACATGGTTCCATCATTTGATGGACAAAACAAGGGAGAGATTGTATTAACCATGGAGTATTTTAAGGATATTACATCCAAACTCGATCAGCTCCGCATCCCTGGTAGTGTTCCTGCTGAAAATGAGCCGGACACTTTGCAATTGAAATTTTATGTAAACGACAAGGCCGGCCACTTTAGCGATTCAACATCTCCCAAACAGGTTATAGTAATCCGATAGACTTTGAAGTCATTTCTAAAAAATCTTTTTGACTTTTTTGTATTCACCAGTTTGTTCATTGCGCTGTGCGCTGTTTTAATGGCTTATCAAACCTGCTATCTTTTTCATATTCCATTT
>JAICTW010000460.1 GCA_025936195.1 Flavisolibacter sp. | reverse complement strand
TGGCTCAGGATACTGTACATTTTACAAAAGCACTTATGGTGTCAAGTAATAGCATCTGAAAAATAATGATGCATGGAGCATTGCGCAAAAGCCTGATGCAAATGATAAAAATCCTCTTCGTTATGGAACTTTTAAAGAAGCGTTTAATCACAACATGGTTTTTATTCTTGGCACAAGCGGAAGCAAAGAAGAAAACGAAACAAATCTTAATAAAGCCTTTTATAACGCGGAAAGTTGGTATTACCGGGGCAATGGTGCAATAGATATCATTACAGATAAACTATATCCCCATGAAAAATATAATGTAATCATTTACGGAAATGCGAATACAAATTCTGCGTGGAATATTTTATTGAAAGATTGCCCGATTCAAATTTCAACTAATAAAATAACTGCAGATAATTTGCAATGGAATGGTGATAGCCTGGCTGCGTATTTTGTATGGCCACAAAAAGATCCGACCTTATTAACCGGCGTAATTGCTGCTACGGGTGTTAAAGGAATGAAAGCTGCTTATGCAAACCAGTATTTTGCCCGTGGGAGTGGTTTTCCTGACTTTATGATCTTTTCAATTGATATGCTAAAAGATGGCAGCAACGCGGTAAAGATGGCGGGGTTCTTTAATAATCAATAGAAACTTGTAAAAGAGGAATATGTTATTCAGAAACGATTTTTCAATCATGCAATATCCAATTGCGTTATGCATGCTTAATCTCGAACGTTTTTTCCGACATTCAAAAACCTATCATGCAGAAACATAATTGTATCATTTACTCTCCGCCTTTAAAAATATTACTTGTAACTGAGCTATCTTTTGAGCAAAAGCGACAGTTATAATATTTTGCAAATAACCTTAAGTAATTAAGTTTGCTTATCTTATTTTTCTTTCCAAATTGAAAGGGATAAAAATTAATTTTAATCGCTTGCCTGGAAGAAAATATCTTTTTTATAAGTACCTTCAAAAACAGCAATTCTTAGTTTCGATAAATAGAAGCGATGCAGCGTTTTCGTTCAAAAAAAATATTACTCATTATTTGTGTTCTCGCCGGCGCAATCTTCATTTTCACATTTGCTACGACCCGCCGGCCCGTTGATTTCAGCACGCAGGTAAAACCCATCATTAACGAACACTGCATTACCTGTCACGGTGGTGTAAAGGCAAAAAATAATTTCAGCCTGCTTTTTCGCGATGAGGCGCTTGCCAAAACAAAATCAGGAAAACCGGCGATCATTCCGGGTGATCCGGATAACAGCGAAATGATCAAACGCCTTACAACGGATGATGTTGAAGACCGCATGCCCTATCACCACGAGCCTCTGAACAAAGAAGACATTGAAATTTTACGTCGCTGGATAAAGGAGGGCGCACATTGGGGCGAGCATTGGAGTTATATTTCCGTGAAACCTGTTGAAGTCACAATGCCCACAACATTTTTTGGATTGATAAAAACAAAAAGCGAATGGGCAAAAAATCCTGTGGATAATTTCATAGAAAAGAAATTGAACGAAGAACAATTGAAGCCTTCGCCCGAAGCCGATAAACAAACATTGTTGCGGAGGGTAAGTCTTGATATAATCGGTATGCCCGCGCCAAAAAATATTGCGCAGGATTTTTTGAACGATAGCAGTGATAATGCTTATGAAAAACTTGTTGACAGTTTGCTTGCATCTCCGCACTATGGTGAAAAATGGGCATCCATGTGGCTCGATCTTGCGCGATATGCTGATACAAAAGGTTACGAAGCAGATATGGGACGGAATATCTGGAAATATCGCGATTGGTTGATTCACGCCTTCAATGATGATAAACCATATGATAAATTTCTTACAGAACAAATCGCCGGTGATCTTTTACCCAATCCCACCGACGATCAGTATATCGCCACCGCATTTCACCGCAACTCCATGACAAATGATGAAGGTGGCACAGATAACGAAGAGTTCAGAACTTCCGCGGTGATGGACAGAGTTTACACAACATGGGATGCATTAATGGGAACAACATTCGGATGTGTGCAATGTCATAGCCACCCCTACGATCCTTTTAAGCATGAAGAATATTATAAATTCATGGCTTTTTTTAATGATACGCGTGATGAAGACACTCAGGCTGATTATCCCGTGCTCCGCGACTTTAACGATACAATGCAGCAACAGTTGTCGCAAGTGATCAATTGGATGAAACAAAACGCATCGGTGCAAAAAGCAAAAGAAGAGCGTGTTTTTTTAAAGACGTGGCAGCCTGCTTATAACTCTCTTGTGTGCGACAGTTTTATTAACAGCGAACTCACCGGCTCATGGTGGGTCTCATTTCGAAATCATGCAGTCTGCCGGTTAAAAAATGTTGATCTTACCCAAAAAGACAATCTCATTTTTCGTTACAATGGAGCAAAATCCGGTGGTGTTTGGGAAATACATATTGACAGTGCAAAGGGGGGAGTGATTGCCAATATTCCTTTACCCGCTACCAAGGATTGGCGGATTACAGAAGCAAATCTCAAATCTGTAAACGGCATTCATGATCTTTATTTTACTTATACCAATTCAAACCTAAAAAAAGAAACTGACGCCGGGGCAACTCTTGACTGGCTCTTTTTTACTCAAGCATTTCCGGGAAAAGGAAAGGCAGGTTATGAAGCAACAAAAAAATTATACTGGAAATTGCTTCGGGCAAGTGTTCCGGCAACGCCAATCATGATTGATAATCCTGCCGACATGCATCGCACATCCCATGTATTTGAAAGAGGCAACTGGTTGGTAAAAGGCGATAAAGTAGAACCGGATGTTCCGAAATCATTAAATCCATTCCCGACAAATGCGCCACGCAATCGTTTGGGGTTGGCAATGTGGTTAACCTCCAAACAAAATCCGCTCACCGCAAGAACGATGATCAACAGGATATGGGAGCAATTGTTTGGAAACGGGTTGGTAGAAACGATGGAAGACTTCGGCACACAAGGTTCTCCTCCAACACATCAGGAATTACTGGATTGGTTGAGCTATCAATTCATGAATGATTACCATTGGAGCATAAAACGAGTTATCAAAACCATTGTGATGAGCGCCACTTATCAACAAAGCTCAAAGCTCACACCCGAATTGGAACAAAAAGATCCCTATAATAAATTTTATGCACGTGGGGCAAGGGTCAGACTATCATCCGAGCAAATACGTGACCAGGCTCTTTGTATCAGCGGTTTAATGAGCGATAAAATGTACGGACCCAGTGTATATCCGTGGCAGCCAGAAGGCATCTGGCAATCGCCCTGGAACGGTGCCGAGTGGGAACAAAGCGTTGGTGAAAACCAATACCGGCGCGCTGTGTACACTTATTGGAAGCGTTCCGCGCCTTATCCTTCAATGCTCACCTTTGATGCTGTAACGCGTGAAGTCTGCTCTGCACGGCGTATCCGGACAAATACCCCGCTGCAGGCGCTTACTGCTCT
>JAICTW010000807.1 GCA_025936195.1 Flavisolibacter sp. | reverse complement strand
GCACAAAGACGTTCGGGGAAACAATGATTTATTGAGCCTCACGCAACCGCAAATTATCCAGGCAATCCACAAAGCTTATCTTGAAGCCGGCGCTGATATTATTGAAACCAATACATTCAGCAGCACTTCGATTGCGCAGGCAGATTATGAAATGCAATCGCTGGCATATGAATTAAATGTTGCCGCGGCAAAATGTGCCAAAGAAGCGATTAATGAATTTACAAAAAACAGTAAAGCAACAAATAACTGCAAATTTGTTGCTGGTGCGATTGGCCCGTTGAATAAGACGTTGAGCCTTTCTCCGGATGTAAACAATCCCGGTTTTCGCAGCGTTACTTTTGATGAAGTTGCCAATGCTTACTACGAACAAATTCGTGGATTAGTGGATGGCGGTGTCGACCTTCTTTTGATAGAAACGATTTTTGATACGCTGAATGCAAAAGCAGCGATCTATGCAATCAAAAAATATTTTCATGATACAAAAAAACACGAGCTGCCCATCATGATCAGCGGAACAATTACGGACGCAAGCGGAAGAACATTGAGCGGACAAACATTGGAGGCATTTTACATTTCTGTTTCCCATGCAAATCCTTTAAGTGTTGGATTAAATTGCGCGCTTGGTGCAAAAGAAATGCGTCCGCATATTGAAGAATTAAGTCAGATTGCTGCCTGTTATACTTCCGCTTATCCGAATGCCGGATTGCCGAATGCATTTGGAGAATACGATGAGCAACCGGAAGATACCGCGCATATTTTGGAAGAATGGGCAAAGGAAGGTTTTGTAAATATTGTCGGCGGTTGTTGCGGCACGACCCCGGATCATATCAAACACATTGCAGATCAAGTGAAAAAATTTGCACCTAGAAAATTGCCCATTGTTGAAGAGGAATTGGAAGTTGCGCAGGAATAAATTGCATATCAAATTTTTGAAAATGAAATAAACCGCGGAACCCGATTGGATTTAGAGTTCCGGGTAAAACAAAATAAAATGTCAAACAATACAACTATAAAACCCTTTTTAAGATTATCGGGTTTGGAACCGCTCGTAGTGAGACCGGAAAGCCTTTTTGTAAATGTGGGTGAAAGAACAAATGTGACAGGCTCTAAAAAATTTGCAAGATTAATCCGTACCGAAAATTATGAAGAAGCCTTGTCAGTCGCGCGGCAACAAGTCGAAGGCGGCGCACAAATTCTGGATGTGAACATGGACGATGCATTGCTGGATGGAGAAAAAGCAATGGTCACTTTTTTGAATCTATTGCAGGCGGAACCTGACATTGCCAAGATTCCGGTGATGATCGATTCTTCAAAATTCAACATCATTGAAGCCGGATTAAAATGCGTGCAGGGAAAATGCATTGTAAATTCTATTTCATTGAAGGAAGGAGAAGAAAAGTTTTTGCGCGAAGCCTTTATTTGCAAGAGTTTTGGAGCGGCTGTCGTAGTGATGGCATTCGATGAAACAGGCCAGGCGGATACCTTAAAGCGCAGGGTAGAAATTTGTCAACGTGCATATAAAATATTGACAGAAGAAGCAGACTACAAACCAGAAGATATCATTTTCGACCCAAACATTTTTCCCATAGCCACCGGAATTGAAGAACACAGTAATTACGGTCT
>JAICTW010000758.1 GCA_025936195.1 Flavisolibacter sp. | reverse complement strand
CGTATTCACACCCAATAAATATCAGATTTATGCAGGAGGTGCAGGACCTATCCGTCCTTCAAATGGTAATAATTTAAATGGATTGATCCGTTTGGGAACTGCCGATCTGTTTGAAGATTACAGAGTCTCCGGCGGACTTCGGATTGCCCCGAACCTCAGAGATAATGATATTTTGTTTGAATTTACCAACCTGAAAAAAAGATGGGACTGGGGACTTACTTATTACAGAAGCACCCAGGAAACCAATATTCAGATAGATCCCGTGAATCCTATTTATTTACCGGGCAAGGTTTTCAATACCTATTATTTGGCAAGACTGACTTATGCCTTTGATAAAGTAAGAAGTTTGAGATTGACCACAGGTCCGCGTTACGACAGGATCACGCTAACGACAAGAAGTCCTATAGGATTGGAAGCACCTGATTCCAAACGGACTTTCGGCCAGCTTTCCATGGAATATGTGTACGACAACAGCCTGAATAAAACATTGAATATATGGAATGGGCTGCGATGGAAAGTGTATGTAGATTGGTTCTCACAATTAAGCCAGGCAAAAACCACCGAAGGTAAAAACATGTTTAATGCAGGATTTGATGCCCGCAATTATTTTCCCATTTACCGCAATGTAATTTGGGCAGTGCGGGCCGCAGGCGATTTTTCATGGGGCAATCAAAAAGTAATTTATTACCTCGGTGGTGTTGACGGATGGCTTACTCCTAAATTCATTAATGGCAATAAACCAGATCCCGATGTAGATTATGCCTACCAGGCACTGGCAGTGAACCTTCGAGGCTTTAAACAAAACACTGCCAACGGGAACAACAATCTTGTTATCAACAGCGAGGTAAGAGCTCCTTTGTTCAGCACACTTTTCAACCGTCCGATCAATAATGCTTTCCTCCGCAATTTCCAATTAGTTCAATTCTTTGATTTGGGTACTGCATGGAACGGCGCTTATGATAAATTAGCAAGACCAAGCGTTACGTATGCAGATAATGGCAATGTAGCCGTAAGGATAAAAGCCGGAGGCATTGGTCCTTTTGCAGGTGGTTACGGATTCGGCGCCCGAAGCACATTGCTGGGATATTTTGTACGCTTTGATGCCGCCTGGCAAATGAATACTTTCTTCAAAGGCAAACCAATGATGACGGTTTCCTTAGGCTTGGATTTTTAATGCAAATGATATTGTTTGTAAAAAGAGATGCAATCAACGGCATCTCTTTTTTATTCCCTGTCCTTAAGGAGAGACTTAGGTCGAAGAAACTTTGCTTGTTTCAACTTTTCTTAAAGCAATTAGATTATTTGGATGAGCTTTATTTTTAAATACGTTCTTAACTCTAAAAATTCAAAATCTTGCGTCTCTACTACCAATAAAGAAATGATGAAAGCATTAGTGAACTTCGAAAGTGATGAATAGAATTACAAGCCGCAAAAGAGTGCCCTTCGCTTTGCTCAGGGTAAACTGTGCAAGAAAAGTCAAATAGTAGCAATGCAGATCGGCTCATAAAAAGAATCAAAACAAAATATTCACCAACCATCCTCACACCATCTCTGTTTCAATCATCTCAAAATTGTAAAGCAAATAATTTAATGTCGCCATCCATATCCTACAAAACCTTACTTAACTTTTTTATTGTGTGATAGATCAGCATCAGCAAAATTGTATAGCAAACAATCATGCTCCAGTCGAAGCGGTTGCGAATGGGATGAATGAATAAATAGACAATGTCCTGTATCAATTGAAAAGGATTGGTAATAACATCCCAACTATTGAAGCGAAGATAACGGCCAACATAAACGCCAAAGGCATTCAGCGCCATT
>JAICTW010000162.1 GCA_025936195.1 Flavisolibacter sp. | reverse complement strand
TTCTAATATTTTACCTGTTGCTGGTTACCCATCCTTAAAGCCTGATTAAATACCAGCGCAATTTTAAATATATATTTATTGATGAATACCAGGATACCAACTCTTCGCAATACCAAATTATAAAACTACTGGGTGCGGTGCATGAAAATGTTTGCGTGGTGGGAGATGATGCGCAAAGTATTTATTCCTTCCGCGGGGCTACCATTGCCAACATCCTGCAGTTTCAGAAAGATTATGATGAAGTAAAGGTGATCAAGCTGGAACAGAATTACCGCAGCACTCAAAATATCCTGACGATTGCCAATGAAGTGATCAAGAATAACAAGGGACAAATTCCTAAAACCCTTTTTACTGAAAATGCTACCGGCGAAAACATAAAGCTGGTGCGCACCATGACGGACAATGATGAAGGAAAATTTGTTGCCGACCAGATACAGGAACAAAAACTGCGCAACCATTTCAACAATAAAGATGTTGCCATTCTTTATCGCACCAATGCACAAAGCCGTTCGTATGAAGAAAGCCTGAGGCGAATGAATATTCCCTACACCATTTATGGCGGTATTTCATTCTATCAACGCAAAGAGATCAAAGACTACATTGCTTATTTGCGCATCATCGTTAATCCAAGAGATGAGGAAGCCCTGAAGCGCATCATCAATTATCCGGTCCGTGGCATTGGAAAAACTTCCGTTGACAGAGCCATACTTGCCGCCAATGAACACAACATCAGCATGTGGGAAGTATTGGAAAGTGCGCCGATGTTTGGATTTAAATCAGGAACACTGCAAGCCATTGAAGAATTTGTGCTGATGATACGAAGCTTTCATAGCATGTTGCAAAATAAAAATGCTTATGATCTTGCGTTTCATGTAGGCAAGCAAACCAATTTTGTAAAAGAATTGTTCAACGATAAAAGCACGGAAGGTGTGCAACGTTATGAGAACATCCAGGAATTGCTCAACTCCATAAAAGAATTTACCGAAACACCCATGAGCGAAGAAAGTGGTGAAGTGGGAGACAAAACGCTTGCCGCCTATTTACAACAAATCACTTTGCTTACGGATGCCGATGAAAAAGATCCGAATGCAGATACGGTTAAGCTGATGACGATACACGCGGCAAAGGGATTGGAATTTCCTGTGGTATTTGTTGGCGGATTGGAAGAAGGTTTGTTTCCAAACGCCATGAGCATTAACACAAGAGAAGAGTTGGAAGAAGAGCGAAGATTGTTTTATGTGGCCATTACAAGAGCAAAGACAAGATTGTATCTCACCTATGCCAATACCCGATACAAGTTTGGCTCTTTAATTCAAAGTGATGCCAGCCGTTTTATTGATGAAATTCCGATGGAGTACATTGATAAATCCTTTGCAGGAGGCGGTGTAAGAAATCAAAGCTCCTCTAATTTATGGGGCAGCGCCTTTGAGCGAATGAACAGAGGCTTTGGTGGTGAGGAGAAGAAAGAAAAAAGTTTTGTATCTACTTTATTAAGCGGTAATTCAAAGGCAAAAGAAGTAGCGCATGTGCCTTCGGCTAATTTTGTTCCGAGTGATATTACAAAGCTGAAAGAAGGAATGAGAGTGGAACATCAGAAGTTTGGATTTGGAGAAGTGATCAAACTCGAAGGATCAAATCATAATCCTGTTGCTACCATTAAATTTGATGCGAATGGAGAAAAGAAGATCATGTTGAACTATGCGAAGCTGATGATTGTTTCTGAATAACACGAACTAAGAAAATAACACGAATTTTTTTCAAGAATTACACGAATAGTCCTTTGTTGCTAATTCAAATTTTTCAACTCACTCAATAACTATTCTGCAAAAAGTAACGTTTTAACTGCTTCTCATTACTATGGGTGTGTGCACATCTTTTAAATTAATGCCGAAAGCATTATAAAAAAGGGCAGCAGCTATAGAAAGAAAAAAATCCCGAAGGGATGGCATGACTATAGCAATGTATGATAACGATAATGCGAACTCCGAAGGAGTGACATTAGATTCTCTGGCAGAAAATAATTACATTAACTAAAGTAAAATTTCTCTTATGCCGGGAACCTTCTCACAGATTTATATCCAAATTGTCTTTGCTGTAAAAGGACGGCAAAACTTCCTTAAACCGTCCTTTGAAGAAGAAGTTTACAAATACATTTCGGGTATTGTTTCTGCAAAAGAACAAAAGTCTTTAGCTGTAAACGGAATGCCGATCATGTGCATATTCTGGTTGGACTTAAGCCAGCCATGCGTATATCGGATCTTGTGCGGGATATTAAAAACAATTCCACCAATTTTATAAATGAGCATGATTGGTTAAGAAACAAATTTTCATGGCAGGAAGGTTATGGTGCTTTTTCCTATTCGGAGTCTCAATTTGGAAATGTTATTGAGTATATCAAAAATCAAAAGCAGCATCATCAGAAAAAAACATTTAAACAGGAGTATTTATCATTCTTGAAAAAGTTCAACATCTCCTTTGAAGAGAAATATCTTTTTGAATTTTATTGAATAATCGTTGGTCAATTGTATGTTCAATGACTTCTAATGTCACTCCTTCGGAGTTTACAATCAAACTTATAGATGTCCATCTTCTATAGTAATATCATCCCTTCGGGATTGGGGTTCTGGCATTTTTGTAATGCTTTCGCATTTGTAAACTTTTTGAAAGTGTTAAACGGATTAACAGCGTCTTAAAATTTTGTTATCCACATTTTTAAACTTCCGGCACACAATTCCCTTCTATTAACCCGAAACCTTTAAAAAACACTTTTAATCTATGAAGACAAGTAAAACAATGATGCTATTATCAGCATCACTCTTAACCGCTACTTTTTCCTTTGCACAAGTTGGATTGGGCGTAACCAACAGCACAAAAGCTGCCGTGAAAGTAAATGCCAGTACGCAGGCCGCAACCAATGCCGCTACAAAAGCAACGGCTGCCACTAAAAACACCGTATCAGCAACTACCTCAAAAGCTGCTGAAGTAAAAGCTTCTACAACCAACGCGGCTCAAAGCACTGTAAACAAAGGCACACAGACAGCAGGGAATGTAAAAACAACGGCAAAAGATAATGCCCATGTAAATGCACGGGTGAATTCGCAAGCCGAAGTGAAATCATCCGAACAGGCCAAAGCTCATGCCAATGAAAATTCGGCTGTTTTTGGTTCCAAAACCGATGCGCAAACCAATGTGAATGTAAATGCAAACGCGGATGGTAAACCGGTAATTGATAAAACAGAATCGGCTGTGAGCAAAACAAAAACGAAAACGGATGCCACTGTTCAAAAAACCAAAGAGGTAAAAGCAAAAGCTGAAACATCGGCAAGGAATGATGCGAAAGCTGCGAAAGAAAAAGCAAAAGACATCAAAGCGGAAGGCAATGTAGAAAACAAAACAGAAGTAAGCGCTTCTTCTAAAATCAATGCCTCTAAACAATAATTTTTTAATCCTTACTCTTTTATCAACCCCATCCCTGCTAACCGGATGGGGTTTTTAAAACCAACCCTCACCATTATGAAAAGCATTTCAAAAATCTGTATTGTTCTTTTTTTATTTCTCTCCCAGATAGTATTTGCGCAAAGCGATAGCAGTGAAAAACAAAAACCAAAGTTCAAATTCAGCATTAACTACAATAGCGCATTAAATTATTACGGAAGAACCGACAGCTTAAAAAGCACAGGTGTTTTTCCTTTGGCCGAATTATGGTTCACGAAGGATTTTTATATTAATGCAGCCCCTGTGTTTATCAATAATTCTGGTCAGTCGTTTGGGTATGCAGGAACAGTAACGAGCCTTGGTTACCTGCATGCTACTGATAAATGGATCAGCAATCTTTATCTGCTCAAACCTTTTTACAAGCAAAGCAGCGAGTTGGTGCAATCGGCATTGAAAGCACAGGCAGGCGCCAGCTTTTCCAAACTCAATAAAATACTCAATATCAATTTTGGTGGTGATGTGAAGTATAGTGATAAACCGGATTTTGGCGCTATTGCAGGAATGGACCATCTGATCAAAAAACAATTGTCAAACAAAGATGTGCTGGTAATTGATCCTTCTTTTTACGCTTATGCAGGAACACAAAATTTTACCAACACTTACTATAAAAAGAAGGCAGGGTTTTTATTTTTTCCGGGAAATGCAGAGCCGGTAACGGAGAATGTTCAGAAGTTCAACATTCTTGCTTACGAGTTTTCGGTTCCTGTTGTTTATGTAAAAGGGAAGTGGATGCTTTTGCTAACGCCGTCTTACATTCTTCCGCAGAATTTGATCACAATTGCCAACAGACCCGATCTTTCCGAAAGAGGAGAAAATATGTTTTATGCGACTGCCGGGTTGAAATACAGCTTTTAGCGGATCACGAATGTGCTAACCTGTTTTTGGTTTTTTGTTTGGTATGATATAAAATAGGTACCAGCCGATAAGTCCTTTAAATCTAATTTGGATACTTCTTCATTTTTCAAAACGCGTACCTGCCTCAGGGTAATGCCTGCTGCATTGGCTAAGGAAAGTATCTCATCTCCTATTGCCCTGTCATGCTTTAAATAAAGAACATCTTTGGCAGGATTGGGATAGATGTTTAAATTATTTTTCGGTGCATTGTTAACAATAACAACGAAGCTGATTTTAAAATGCCTATTGTTATCTACTTGCTTCAACCTGTAATAATTTTTCCCGCTCAACGGATCGTTATCTAAAAAAGAATACGTGTTGTAAGCCTCGTTCTTTGCAGGAACACTGCCGATGGATGTAAAGGAAATTCCATCAGCGCTTCTTTCCACAATGAACCTTGCGGCATTTTGTTCCGAAGTGGTTTGCCAGTCCAGCTTTATTTTTTCCTGAAAAGCAGTTGCAGAAAAGGAAGCGTATTGAACAGGCAAAGGGGTTTGCAACTTAATAGATGTGTTATTGTAGGCTACGAATGCGACATCGCTATTACCACAAAGAGTGATCTGAAAATTCCGGATCTGTCCGCAATTTTCTGCTGTAATTCCAAAATCGCTAAGGTCTGCCGCCCATAAACGAATGGGACGGTCTGTTTGTGCAAACCCTCCGCTTAAGGTCATCGGGTTTTTAGATGCTTCGTAAAAATCAGCAGTCCAGTTACCAACAGGTGCAATATTGGTAAAAACAATATCCTTGTAGTTTCCCACACGAACGCCATTGGCATCAGTAAACTCATACCGGTCAAATGATCCGGACGGGTCTGCAATTTGCGTAACCAGAACGTCCGGAATTCCGTCGCCAATAGAGGCCGCTTGAATATTAGCTACCGAAAACCACATAAGTCCCGATGGCAAATTGGCAATGCAGGTGCCCATATCCAATCCTTTAATGCCATCGGTAAGGTAGCGTTCAATGCCCCATTCGGGAGGTGTTGTGCCAGGCCCGTTTGCCGCTCCATCGTATAAGGCGCCGAGACCCACCTTGGTGTTGCCGGTTATAGCACCCGTTAGTCCCGAAACAGGAAGGCACCAAAAATCTTCCACCTGGAAGGTTTCACCATTTGTAGCCAGAAGCTCATTATTGACACCGGTTGAATAAAGAATGTTATTGTATCTGAAAGCAAGCAGATTGTGGCTGTTATCTGGTTTTATGGCATTGGGAGTTGATGCTGAGCTTTTCCAGTATCCATGAAAATCAGTAATCACTTCCGTAACTGCCTGCGAATACGATATCAAAGAAGTAGTGAAGATCAAAAGAATGACCAGGGCGGTCTTTTTTAATCGTGTGGCAACTAAAAAAGCCTTATTAATTACAAAACCAGCTGCAGTTTCAATTTTCATAGAAGTACCCGATTAACGGCTTTTAAAGGATCGGCAGCACAAAGTTATTCAGCTTTTCTTAAAATGCTAAGCTTTGGTAAGTGAATTTACTTAATAAGCGCTAAGTCCTTGTAAAATCCCACTTATGATCATTTTAAGAACAGTTTTTATTCAGGGAATTCCTGTTCTGCTCAATAAATTTCACGTCTTAACCTTTTCTTTCCTCTTTGCGAAATCATCCAAACAAGTGAGTTTTGTAACTTTGTTGTTCAATTTTAATTTATGATCAAGACAGGCAACCCAATCATCAGCATATACACGGAAATGACGCCCAATCCGGAAACCATGAAGTTTGTAGCCAACAAACTTTTGTATCCAGGCAAAAGCATTGATTTCCCCGATGTGGAAACGGCAAAGCCTTCGCCTTTGGCTGTGGAGCTTTTTGGGTTTCCCTTCATCAAATCTGTTTTCATTGCTTCCAATTTTGTTACGCTTACCAAAACTTCAGATACGGATTGGAATGACGTGATCCCTGCTATTCGCGAATTTTTGAAAGAATATATGGAAGAAGGGAAAGCCATCATCAACGAAGATGAAGTGGCTGTTCGCAAACCTGAAAGCAGCAATACTGTTCATGCCGATGATAGCGATGTGGTAAAGCGCATCAAAGAGTTGTTGGATAATTATGTACGCCCTGCAGTGGAAATGGACGGCGGCGCTATTCAATTCA
>JAICTW010000287.1 GCA_025936195.1 Flavisolibacter sp. | reverse complement strand
TCCTCTTTTCCCAATACTTCAGAAAAGCGAACAGAGCGCCGGTAATTAATCCTGCAGGCAAATTGCCCATAGTTGAGAAAATATAAGCCTGCGGATCTTGTGTTGCATCAGAGCTCAAAAAGAAAAGGGCAATGATTTTATAACCCAGCAGAAAGCCTAAAAGAAAATTCAGAATGAGTTCAATAGTTGTTGCCGGCTCGCCAACCACATGCTTCATCTCGGTTGGCTGAAATAGTCCTTGTTTGCTTTTTCTTCTTAATTCGTGTGCCAACAAAGCTGCAGCCACCAGAAAAGAAATCGCAACAAAAAAGCCGAAAGAATTGATGAATCGTAGAAAGCCAATCTTTATACCAAATAAGTCCTTAAAAAAATAATACAGGTTGGGATACATAAGCTGCTAAGGTAGAGCAATGTTCGTTTAATTCAGTAGTAAAAAAGCCTCTCTGGTTTTGAGAGGCTCTAAAAGAATAAATAAGCTCATTAATTGCAATAGGCTTCAAATGCGCTGATGAGGTTATGCGCAATCATTTGAGCGGAACGGCCTTCGATCATGTGTCTTTCAATAAAATGAACCAACTCGCCATTTTTAAATAAGGCAATGGATGGAGATGATGGAGGATAGGGCATCAAATGCTGACGAACTGCCTGTACTGCCTCCGTATCAAACCCGGCAAATGTTGTTGTGAGATGATCGGGTTTTTTTGGTGTATTCATAACAGCCATTAAAACACCGGGACGTGCAGTGCCTGCCGAGCAGCCACAAACAGAATTGATCATGACAAGTGTTGTTCCCTGTTCCTTCAATTGATTTTCCACTTCCTCTTTAGTTACTAATTCTTTAAAGCCATTCTCGGTTAATTCTTCCTTCATGGGTTGTACTATTTCTACCGGATACATAGTTTGAAATTTTTTGCGAAGCTACGAAACAATCATTGACTAATCAGCAGTTATTGACTACAAACTGTCATAACAAAGTAAGATAAAATGCAGTTCTGGCAGGCATTTCAGCGATTTTGACCAATGGTACAGGCTTTGAAGAATAGAAACTGCAAGAGAAAATTTACTAACGAAAAAACAATTCAACTATGGCACTCGTAAAATTTTATAACAATCCGGCTTCTAAATCTTTTAACAATTTTATGGACGGCTTTTTTGCAACCGTACCGTCTATATTTCGTGATGACTTCATCACTCCGAGTTTCAGCTCTTTTACTCCGGTAAATGTAAAAGAAACAGAAAATGAATATGTGCTGGAAGTGGTTGCACCTGGTTTCCAAAAGGAAGACTTCAAGATCAATCTTGATAACAACACATTAACAGTTTCTGCAGAAAAGAAAGAAGAAGCAGAGAACAAGAATGAAAAGTTTATTCGTAAAGAATACAAACAGCAATCATTCAAACGCTCTTTCACAATTGATGAACATATTGATGGGGAAACTATTTCTGCAAAATATGTTAATGGTGTTTTGACGTTAAACCTTGCAAAGAAGCAGGAAGTCAAAGCAGCAACAAAAGAAATTTCAATTCAGTAATTATAATTTTTTTCTCATAAGCAGTTGGTTTTGGTTTATAACCTCCCGTTTCCACGGGAGGTTCTTTTTTTGTCTTAATATTGCAACTCAATTTTCATCTCCTAATCCTATTGACTCTGCGCATGAAGAAGTTTTGTTTCGTTCTTTTTCTCTCTTCTCTATATTTCATCGGATCAGCCCAGAATGATACAACGATAGTGGTGGCGGATACTATTCCCGTTGCTTTGCGGATAATTGATCTCAATCCATATTTTACCTTGCATGTTGATTCTACTTTCAGTTATCAACTTCAGATCAATAAAGATCCTCAGAACTATTACTGGTATTTAAAGAATGCTCCGGTGGGATTGCGCATCAATAAGGAAAGCGGATTAATTACGTTCAAAGCAGATAAATCATATTTCCTTTCAGGCAAACTCAAATACGATGTTAATTACAAGGTGCTGATTGGTGTACAAAATCTCCGCGACCCAAACGAAAAAATAGATACCAGTTTTACTATTGTTTTTTATAACACAGAGATCATACCTTCCAAAGTAAAGCCTACAGTTTCCAGCACAGTGACTATTGACGAAGGCGAAACCATTAGTTTTAAGGTGCTTTGTGATAACGGGAGCTTTCCTATTGAAAATATAATCACCTATACGGATGTTCCGATTACCAAATACCAGTTGGTGCAACAGTGTGGAGATGAATTTAGCTGGACACCTTCGTTTGATATGGTGAAAGAAACAGATCCAGCAAAACAAAAAACAGTCACTATTTATTTCATCGGTTCAACAAAATTTCAAACAAGAGATACGGCATCAGTGAAAGTGATTGTAAAAGATGCCCTCAACTATCCGATCGCTCTTGCCGAATACAATCAAACCGTGAAAAACGTTAACAATTATGTGAACTTGTTGAAGTACACTTTCCTTCAATTGGACAAAAAATTAAAAAGAACAAAACGTACAAGGATTGGATTCGATCTTACATCTGCTACCGCATCATTAACTGGAACTATACTTTCCACTAATGACAACACAGAGAACTATGGAAAGGTTTTACCGAGTGTAGGTCTCGCCCTTGTTCCTATCAAAGAAGCAGCTGTTCCCAACAAAGCGGTTGATCAAAACCAGGCTTCACTGATCCGCACTTCCATTAAACGTCTCGAATATATGGTGCAGGACAATCAACTGGTAGGCGATAAAGATCCGGATATAGCTAAGAAGACAAGCAAATTGAAAGATGAATTGAAGCAGGTGCAGGTTCAGCTAATAGAAGTTCCCGTTGAATTTACCACAGGCGACTTGAATGCAGAACAGTTAGACCGCTATTTCAACAGCCCAAAGGTTAGAAAAAAATACAGTCTGAACAGCAAATAGTCAATCGCAGTTCTGCCTGCGACGAGTATCAATTAAATATTGAATTTCCCATTCGCCATTCAACTTCACCAGTTGAAACGAATCCACACCGCAATGGCTGAATTTTTCTCCCAAATAAAATTTGTAGGGCGCCCAGACCGCAGCTAATTCGCCGTCAATTTTTATCACATCAAAGGTGATGCGTTCATCATAAATTTCGGTGTGTGGCCGGGCAATAGCAACCAGAAAAGAATCAAGCGGCTCCGTTTCGACTATCACTTTTCCTTCTCTGTTCTTTACTACTGTTTGCAACACCGCACCGGAAGAAAATGCAGTACGGATCAGGGATGTATCTGATTTCATCATTCCTTCAAAAAGTTTGTTCACGGTTTGTTTTACAGCAGCTTCATCATATTGTGCAAGCGCTGTTGCGCTAACAAATGTTAAGATTATAAAGATGTGCTTCATATAAGATTTCTTTAGGTAATTCAGGAGAGGTTTTGGCGTCTATAACACAAGATAAAACAACAACAAAATGAAACGTTTCAATTTTTTATTAATGGCAATTGCAATAGTGCTGACGACTGTTACTGCTGTTAGTTGTACAACTATGGCCGGCACCGAGGATGGTTATTATGACGGATATCCAACCAGGGTGTATGGTAACAGGGTTTATGTTGATGACCCCTATCGCGGAACGATTGTTTTGGAAAGAGATGCCCGTACGGGAAGATATTATGAAGTAGGTTCTCCTTATTACAACGGTTATTACGGCAATAGAAATTATGGAAGAGGACATGGTTATGGAAATGTTTATCGTGGAAGAAGCAACGACAGGAATTACAGGAATAACAACAATAACCAGAACAATCAAAGACCGACACAGGAAGACAGAAAATCCAGGGACGAAGCCCGTGATAAAGTGTTAGGCAAACATTAATCTCAGCACAAAAAAATTAAAATCCCATCTCTGAATAAGGGAGGGATTTTTTATTTGATGTAACCCAATATTTTCAACATGCTTTGCGCCGATTGTTCTTTCGCATACAGCCAGTCAACCAATTTTCCATTTTTGTCCCTTTCAATAATCACATGCTTTGGAGAAGGGATCAGGCAATGCTTGATTCCCCCATATCCGCTGATCTGGTCCTGGTAGGCACCGGTATGAAAGAATCCAACATACAAAGGCTCATCGCCATTTGCTTTAGGAAGGAACACCTCGTTGATGTGTTCTTCCGAATCATAATAGTCATGACTATCGCAGGTAATGCCACCTAAAACCACACGCTGATATTCCTGGTCCCACTTGTTGATAGGAAGCATTAAAAATTTCTCTCCAATTCCCCAGGTATCCGGCAATGTAGTAATGAAAGAAGAATCAATCATGTACCAGGTTTCCCTGTCGTTCTGCGCTTTTGTTCCAATCACACTGTAAATATGCGCCATGCTCTCTCCCACTGTGTAGCTTCCAAACTCAGTAAAGATATTCGGCATAGGAACTTTGTTTCTCTTGCAGGCGGCCTTGATATTACTTACAATTTCATTGATCATGAACTGGTAATCGTATTCAAAACCAAGAGAGTGTTTGATGGGAAATCCACCACCAATATTAATGGAATCCAACTCAGGGCAGATCTTCTTCAGTTGGCAATAAAGGTTGATGATCTTATTCAATTCCGACCAATAATAAATATCATCCTTAATGCCTTTATTCAAAAAGATGTGAAGCATTTTAAGTTGAAACTTGTCTTCATATCCTTCAATATTATCTACATAAAATTCCAGAATGTCTTTTGCTCTTATTCCCAGCCGCGATGTATAAAAAGGAAATGTGGGTTCTTCTTCTGCGGCTACTCTTATTCCTAATTTAAAGGGAACTTTTACAGAGCGCCGGTACGCATTCAATTCCT
>JAICTW010000632.1 GCA_025936195.1 Flavisolibacter sp. | reverse complement strand
TGGATTACTGCCAACAGTTATTGGGTTTGGACTATTTTTCTATTTAATCTTTGCTGATACCGACAACAATGAAAAAATTAAAAACCTAAGAACACTCATTCGCATCAATGAAGAAGAGATCAAAATTTTAAACAACGATTATTTACATCGCAACGATGGCAGCAGTTTCTCTCCTGCCCTTCACGATTATGCAAACGATTTAGACCTTTTTGGAAATGCTTCGGTTTTTCAGTGGGCTAATCGCTGCTCCAGTGAACAAGGAAAAAAATTATTTGCTGATAATTTGCTTTCTCCTTTGCCGGTCCGGTCAGTTGAAGAAAGACAGGAAGCCATTAAAGAATTAGCACCGCTGATTGACTGGCGGCAGCAATTACAATCCTTTTCGGAGCAAACAACAATAACCATTGCAACAGAAGAAAAAACAAAAAACTGGCTGACAGAAGAAGAAAAATATTTCACTACCCCCTTCTGGAAAGTGTTTGTTTGGATTTACACAATACTGACGCTTTCTTCTGCTGCAGCCACCATCCTGGGTTATATTCCACCAGGATTTTTTTTATTTCTCTTTGCCGTTTACTTTATTGTCTCCATTATTTTAAGCAGGAATACCATTCACCCTTATCTGCAATTAACAAAGATTGTGGAAGAGATCACCACGCTGGAAAAACTGATCAACTGGATAGAGAACAAAAAATTTCATTCGGCTTTATTGAAACAAATGCAGGAAAAGATACGCTCGGGAGATGAAAAAGCATCAGAGAGTACGAAAGAATTAAAATCTATTCTTGACAAATTTGATCTGAGACTAAATATAATCGGCCCGCTTTTTTTAAACAGCTTTTTACTTTGGGATGTACGACAAATGATGGCATTAAATGATTGGCGCAAAAGAAACAAATCAATCGTTCCGAACTTTTTTGATATCATTTCCGAAGCAGAAGTAGTGAACAGCCTCGCCACCATGCATTTTAATTATCCGGCCTGGTGCTTTCCAAAATTCTCAAACGAATATTTTGTTTTTGAAAGCACAGAACTGGGCCATCCCTTAATTCCGGAAACAGAACGGATCAATAACCATTTTACCGTGGAGAAAAATACGTTGATCAGTCTGATAACCGGTTCGAACATGGCAGGCAAAAGCACTTTTTTGCGAAGCATTGGAGTGAACATTGTCCTGGCACAAATGGGAGCGCCGGCTTGTGCCAAAACGTTTATTATTTCTCCTGTGCGGCTAATGACCAGCATGCGCATCAGTGATAATCTTGCGGAAAACACTTCTACTTTTTATGCCGAATTAAAAAAACTGAAAACCATTATTGAAGCAGTCAACAGGCATGAAAACGTTTTTATTCTGCTGGATGAAATTTTAAGAGGGACTAATTCGCATGACCGCCATACCGGTTCTGCAGCGTTGATCACTCAGTTAATAAAACAACATGCGTTTGCCGTTATTGCCACACACGATCTGGAATTGGCAGAACTGCAAAAACAATATCCGCAGGCAATTGAAAATTATCATTTTGATGTGCAGGTAAAAGGTGAAGAATTGTTTTTTGATTACAAACTGAAGGACGGAATTTGCCATAGCCTTAACGCTTCGCTTTTGATGAAGAAGATTGGTATTGAGCTCCCCCTGTCTTCCGCATAAAGGGAGAGAGACTCGTCCTCCTTTCCATTAACATTCACTCAAACTAAGTGGAATGTTCACAGCCAGTCCGCCTTCTGCGGTTTCCTTGTATTTGCTGTTCATGTCCAGGGCTGTCTCCCACATAGTTTCCACTACAGCATCCAAGGAAACCTTTGCATAATCGGGAGAACTTTGCAAGGCCAGTTGCGATGCAGTAATGGCTTTGATGGCTCCCATTGTATTTCGTTCAATGCAGGGTATCTGTACCAATCCCGCAATAGGATCGCAGGTCATTCCCAAATGATGTTCCATTGCAATTTCGGCAGCCATTAATGCCTGACGTTGTGTGCCGCCCAATGCTTCGGTTAGCGCAGCAGCGGCCATGGAAGAAGATACTCCAATTTCTGCCTGGCATCCGCCCATAGCTGCAGAAATAGTGGCGCCTTTTTTAAAAATACAGCCGATTTCAGAAGCAGTAAGCAGGAACTGAACGATCTTTTCTTCCGTAACATTTTCAGTAAAGATGATGTAGTATTGTAATACGGCCGGAATGACACCTGCTGCCCCGTTTGTGGGTGCTGTAACCACTCTTCCGAAAGAAGCATTTTCTTCATTCACTGCTAAAGCAAAACAACTTACCCAATCCAGAATGTATTGAAAAGAATTGCCGCCCTGCTGAATGGCTTTGATCCATTCTTCGTGTGAAGAATATTCTTTCCCTTTCAACAATTTTTTATTGAGATCAGCTGCTCTTCGCTTTACATTCAATCCTCCTGGCAACACACCTTGCGTATGACAGCCACGATAGGTGCAATCTCTCATCACAGTCCATATTTTGAGTATGCCTTCTTTGGTCTCTTGCTCGCTTCTCCATGTACTTTCATTTTCCAGTACAACCTCGTTAATGGCGAGTCCGGTTTTTAAACACCAATGCAAAAGATCTTCCGAAGTATTAACAGGAAATGGAAGCTCTATAGAT
>JAICTW010000144.1 GCA_025936195.1 Flavisolibacter sp. | reverse complement strand
CTTCACCGTTTGAATTGTAGCTGCGATGATCGTTGGACGCAAATTTTGTTTGTTCATTGAATTTGCCGGTCAATAATCCGCTTGCCAACGGTACACGGACAATGATAGCCACATTTCTTTCCCTTGCTTTTTCAAAAACTTCATCGGCCACATGCTGGCGAAATAAATTGAAGATGATCTGTAAGGAGGCCAATCCTTCCTGCTCTAAACAAATCAAGGCTTCTTCACTGGTTTCCACACTGGCGCCCCAATATTGCACCAGCCCTTCCTCTTTCAACTTCCTAAAATTTTGAAACACTTTTCCAGAACGCAATTCTTCTGTAGGGATGCAATGCAATTGTTCCAAAAACAATTTGGGAATATCCAGGTTTTTCAATGAGCTTTCTATATGGTTTCGCATACCATCGTAACTAAAGTTTTGTGGCCAGCCGCAACTTCCCTCCTGCCGTCTTCCCAACTTTGTTGCCACCAGAATTTCTTTCTTTATTGTTTTCAAAAACCGCCCAATAATTCTTTCACTGTTCCCGCTTCCATAAACATCGGCAGTATCAATAAAATTGCCGCCGGCATCTACAAACGATTGCAGAATTGAAAAAGCTTCTTCTTCATTGACAATTCCCCAGTCGGCATTGCCCAATTGCCAGGTACCTAAACCAATTTCGGAAACTTTATAGTCCTTGAATAAACGGTAATTCATAACACGAATTACACGAATTTTTATGAATTATTCTATAATCCCGCTTTTGGAATGTGAGATGGATTGTTTCAATATAAGGTGAGCAGAATCAGCGGAACTGGTGAAGAAAGCAATCAAAAGAGAATTGATAGATTAGCTGTTATCGTGCCGGTCAGGTAATGCAGAAACTCGAGCATCAATTCTGCTAAAGAATTTTCTTATCTGCATTCTTTATAACTACATCCCTCACTCCTTTCACCCTGTGAAGATCTATATCGCTGCTGTTCTTTAAAATAAGAGTTGATGCGCCATTAGCGGTTTGTGCCTGCACATCGTACAAAATAGCTCCTTTCACATCATCAAAAATAAAAGCAGGCCTTGGCTCTTCTTTCATAAAGCTGATTTGCACATCATGCATTTTTATATTTTTTACATGCCGCACAAAAAATCCATACGAAGGCATAATGCCCCAGCGGGATGGCTCCGGATATTCTTTTTCAAATTCAGGAACGATGCGGTTGATGGAATCTTTTGGTCCACCGCCTTTGTAATAAATTTTAATATTGCTCAATTGCAGGTCTTCAATATCATGTCCCGGCAAACCGCTAATAATGGCTCCGTATTTTGGATCCACATTCCATGCAATCAGGTTTTGAATAATAATTCTTCTGCACGCACCAACAGGAATGGTATCGGGTCCACGCATTCTTGCACCCAATCGAATAAAGATCGGTGCGTTCACAATATCACGCATGGTGATGTTGGAGATGGTAACATCTTCAAGTAAAGCACCGTCAACTGTTTCCAGTGCGAGGCCGCGGCAATAATCAAATACACAATTGCTGATGGTAATATTTTTAAATCCGCCATCGGATTCTGTACCGAATTTAATGCGTCCTGTTGCCTGGCCATTATCAGGAACCCGTGCGTTTCCTTTTTTGTAAGTTCCGTCCAATAAGCTACCCTCATCGTAGCCACTCACCTGGCAATTGGTAATGGTAACATTCTCTGTTGCTCGTGCATAGCCCAAACCGAAAGAACTTTTCAAACAAATACCATCATCAAGTGGTGAGTTGACCGTGCAATTGGAAACACGAACGTTCTTACAACAGTCAATATCAAATCCATCACGATTGGTATCCACTTTTAAATTATCCAGTGTAAAATTGTCAACACCAGTGGCAAGAACGGCAAACCATCCTCCGTGAAAAATAGTAACGTCCCTGATGATTACATTACGGCAGTTCAATAATGCAATTGTCTTATTGGGTTTCAAGTCACCTTTTCTTCCATTGCGCACTAACCCTTTTCCCCAGATCATTCCTGTTCCTATAATAGAAACATCATGCAATTGTTCTCCCCAAATAAAACTGTTGTGCCAGTGGCTGTGCCCATAATCCTGGTACACATCATTCACACTGGGTTCCGGTTTATCAAAATCATTGGAGTCAGATGAAGCTATCAATGTAGCACCTTGTTCCAGAAATAAACAAATATTGCTTTTGAGATGAATAGAACCGGAGAGATAATTCCCTGCTGGAAAATAAATGGTTCCTCCGCCTGCTGCTGCCGCATCTTCAATGGCTTTGTTGATGATCTTTGTATCGGGTGTAATGCCATCTGCTTTTGCACCCAGCTCTTTTACATTGTAAAAAATTTTTGGTGCTTGTGCAGTACATAATACAGATGTTATGACAGCAATAAAAAGAGAAACAGACTTCATACAGCATGTTGTTTTGAAATGATGGATAAATCTCCTGAAACTTCGTAAGTATAAAAAATAAACAATCATGCACTATCATGGCTGCGCTGATTTTTTGAAATCAAGTAGCCACTAACTTTGTTTATTCATCACTAAAACCAACAATAATGCGATCACTTACTTCTTTTGCCCTTATTGCAACCATAACTTTCTTTTCCTGCAACAACTCAACATCATCCAACAATAATGAAAAGAAGGATTCAACGATGAGTTCTCAATTAAAAGAAGAGAATATCAGTTATTCCGACGGCACCATTACCATGAACGGTTATGTGGTTTACAACGACAGTGTTCAGGGAAAGCGACCGGCGGTTTTAGTAGTACACGAATGGTGGGGACTGAATGATTATTCGAAAAGGCGTGCAAAAGAATTGGCCCAATTAGGATATGTGGCCATGGCTGTTGATATGTATGGCAACGGGCAAACGGCTTCCACTCCGGAAGAAGCCGGAAAGTTAGCCGGACCATTTTATCAAAATCCGCAGCTGGCAAAAACAAGATTGGACGCAGCCATTGCCAAATTAAAAACACTTCCGCAGGTAGATACCAGCAATATTGCAGCTATCGGTTATTGTTATGGAGGTTATGTAGTGTTGAATGCAGCAAAGCTGGGAGCCGATTTGAAAGCTGTGGTTAGTTTCCATGGAAATCTTGGTGGTATTGTACCCGATAAAAATTTACTGAAAGCAAAAGTTCTGGTCCTTCATGGAGAAGCCGATCCTATAGTGAAGCCGGAAGAAGTTGCTCAATTCAAAAAGCAAATGGATTCAGCAGGTATAGATTATACGTTCAAATCCTATCCCAATGCAAAACATGCCTTCACAAATCCTGCCGCTGATTCCATTGAAAACAAATTCCACATTGGTGTGGGTTACAATGCAGAAGCCGACAAAAAATCCTGGGAAGAGATGAAGGAGTTCCTGAAAAAAACATTCGGCAGGTAAACAGTTGTTATTGGTGCAGCGTTTTTAAATCAGATAACACCGAGCATACTCGGCAAATAAATTGCCGGCTGATCTCTCCCGCTTCGTTTATTCATGCCGGTGATTTTTTTCGCCTGAATTTGCATTCATTAAACCAATTGCCTTTTTTTACATCTCAATCCAATATTAAATTTTTATGAGAATCCGTATTTTACCTGTCCTCGTTGTTTCTGTTTTATTATTATCAGCCTGTAAAAAAAATCCACCTGCCAACACGCAATACCGCTTTAATAAAACAATGGTTGTTGGAGGCTACACAAGAACTTATTTATTAAACCTGCCTCCCAACTATTATGAAGCTTCTGATTTTTCGCTGGTGATAGCTTTGCACGGTGGAGGCGGAAGTGGCGAACAGTTTGAATCTTCTTCATTGCTGACCAACAAAGCGAATGCTTCCAAATTTATTGTGGTTTATCCCGATGGCGTACAAGGGCCGCTTGGCAATAGAACATGGAATGCAGGCAGTTGTTGCTCGTTTGCCAGCGATAAAAATATAGACGATGTTGGATTTATCAGCAAGCTTATTGACTATCTTTTGGCAAATTATAAAATCAATCCAAAAAAAGTTTACGCAACCGGTCATTCAAACGGAGGAATGCTTACCTACCGTTTGGCTTGTGAACTTTCCGATAAAATTGCCGCTTTTGCGCCCAATGCATCTGCATTAATGATAACGCAACCCTGCAGTTCTTCAAGAGCTGTTCCTATCCTGCACATGCATTCCGAACTTGACGAAAACATTCCGTATAAAGGTGGCATAGGAAATGGTCCGGCTGCAACCTATAATCCTCCCATTGACTCTGTATTAAATGTTTTTCAGCAAAAAGACCAATGCGCTAATCCTGCACAGGTGATTGTTGATAATGACAAGTATCGTTTTACCAAATGGTCGGACTGCACCAACAACGTAAGCATTCAGTATTATCTGACCAAAGATGGCGGACATGCATGGCCTGGTGGTTTGCCGGGAAGTGCCAGTGGCGATACGCCTTCAACAGCTATTAATGCCAATGATTTGTTGTGGGATTTTTTTCAGCAGTATGAGTTGAAGTAGAATAATTGCCATCGGCCTGATGTCTGATTGCCGCATTCGGCTGTGAGAGGAGATACCGGACAGACAGGTGAAACATGCTTAAGGATAAAACAGATCATGTTTTTGAATAGTACCAAACCTATTTTAATTCCGTCAATGAGTTCCTGTAAACCGGTGGGGAAAGAAAATTTTGGTTTAGGCAGCCAGCTATAACTCATAAGCACATCAATTTGGTTTTAGTCACGTGGTCAATGGCACACCCGTTCGAACATGCAAAAATTTTGATAACTTACACAAAATCTTTTGTGAACTCTGCTCCCGAAATACATACGATCAACTCTTTTCACTTCCTGGAAAAAGAAAGCAAGATAAATGAACTGATCAGGAATAACGACTGGTCGAAAACTTCAATTGGAACCATGGACCATTGGCCGCTTAGCCTTAGAATTACGTTGGCTAATGTACTCCACTCGGGATTTCCCATGTTCTTATTTTGGGGCGAAGAATTTTTATGTTTTTACAACGAGGCCTTCCGTCCCAGCCTTGGCGCTGATGGCAAGCATCCCGCTATTGGCAAAAGAGCGATTATAGTTTGGGGAGAGATATGGCATTTCATTGGCCCTCTTCTGCAAAAAGTGCTTATAACCGGCGAACCTGTTGTATTTGAAGACCAGCTGGTGTCGTTTTACCGAAACGGCAAAGTAGAAGATATCTACTGGACATTTACCTACAACCCTGCATTTGGAGAAAATAAAATTGAAGGTGTGCTGGTTACCTGTGTGGAAACCACCGATCATGTGTTAGCCTTCAAAAAGCCCTGAATAATACTTGTAGTTTAATGTCATCGCTAATGTTACCCGGCGGCCCCCAACATTGGTCTTTTTCACACCGTTTTTCTTTACATCATTCAGAAGAGAACAGATAATGCCCATATTAGCGAAGCAAAATTTAATACTATAAATATCGAACGTACGGTTTGAATAATTTCAAATTTATTAAATAGTCTTTTCAAGGCTTTTTCATCAGTAAGGCTTTTTTGTTTGAAGTAGGTCGGGGCTGCCTGGGACGTACATATAGAATGGCAAATTGCAAATGCGGCTGCGGCATAGATTGGGAAATTGAAATTTGTCACTTTGCTATATCTCCAGGCAATAATTGCAGTCGCTATTGTGGTTAAGGCAGTGCCAATGCCGATAATAGCATACCATAAAACACCATTTTTTAGATCTGCCGCTTTAGCATAAGAAGAAAAAGATATCATTCCAATTCTATGTCGCGCAGGTAATTGTTTAAATGATTGATCGAGGGATGCTCCACATAAAACACCTGTAAACGCTATAGCTGTCAAAAAACTAATTTTTAAGAAGATGTCCATAAACTGATGTTTGAACAATATTACATTAGTAGGCGTATAGTTCGTGCAAATGTAAACATGGCTGTTTATAGGCCTACAGGTAACATTAAAGTGTTTATGAAGTTGTGGTATTTGAAAAACGTGGGTTTCAATTAACAACGAAAGCAAAAAATGATTTATAGTTGAATGCTCAACAAGCCACAATTTTATAAACACTAGTGTTAGCGGCCATTGCTCTTCTTGATCAATCAGCCTCCGCAAGTTCTTTTAGTGATTTCAATACTGGGTTGTCTTCGCCTTGTGGTTCTTCTTGAACTGCATTTGGTCTATTGTCCTCTTGAATAATTTCAAGTATTGTCTGTCGGTTTTCCTCTGTCAGAATGTAACTCATAACAAAGTAATTTTCAGACTTATCCTCAAGCCAGGTCGTGGTGCAAACAAACTATATTTTACCAATTCGTATGGTCTAATTTCCAAAACTTTCCCCCACTGCTCAAATACTTTGTCTTCCCATTGAGTTCTAAATTTTATGTCGCTACCTATTTCCCATGTCGTCAATAAATCGCTTCCATATTGCCAAAGTTTTACAAGCTCCGGTTTTGTAACCGTGTCCCAAACCTTCTCAATCGAAGCACTGATTCTAATCGTTGAAATGTTTCTTGCCATATTGTCAATTTTTCTGTCTGAAGTTGTTACAAGAATAGCGCTTTACAATGATCGCTAACGTTAAAGCATTGGCGATGTGGCGGCATTTCTTGTTCGTCCGCCCACAACCAATGCTAATTAAAGAACTAATGTAGAAATTTTATTCAAATGCTCAATAGAATTCGGTCTGACCGGACAGATGATGATAAGAGATTTGACCTGTAAGCTTCCCCTTTTTTCGTGCCATTCAAAAGTATAAAATTGAATAGTTTTTAGTAATTCTAGGGAAACGGATTAATAAATTCCAGCGGTGGAACATAGCCCAGCGACTTGTGTGG
>JAICTW010000303.1 GCA_025936195.1 Flavisolibacter sp. | reverse complement strand
TCTCTGTTGTATTTATTAGTTGAAAACAAATTGCAAAAGAGAATTTTCCCGCTTAAGAAACTCTTGTGTTCTGCTTCCATTTTTCTTTTTCCCTGTAAAAGCTGTAATATTATTCTTATATAAATTTTTGAAATGAGAAGTTGGCTATTTTTCCTCTCTTTGCTCCTATCTGAGCTTTTGTTTGCACAAGGTTCTTTCAAAAGGAACGATCTATATTTAGAAGCAGGCGGCAGCGGTCTTTTTGGTTCTGTAAACTATGAAAGGCAATTAACAAAGCAGCCTGGCATGGGTGTAAGGCTTGGCGTTGGCTTTTATAGTGAAAATGCCTTTTACTTAACAATACCTGCCGGTATCAATTATTTGTTCAAATTAAGGAAGCCTTCATCGTTTATAGATGCAGATTTAGGTGTAACATGGGCTCGTGTTGATGGCAAACTCTTTCATTCAAGTGCCAATTCCAACGGAGAACATTTTGCAAATTTTATTCCGAGTATTGGCTATCGAAAACATACATCAAAAGATCTAATGTGGAGAGTAAGCATTACACCTATTGCTAACAAATATGCATTTACTCCCTGGTTAGCCGTGTCATTGGGCAAACGGTTTTAAAGTTTATTCAGATATTTGCCGCATGGCAATGATCAAACCCTTCAAGGCATTACGTCCGCATAACGAATACGCAGCACAGGTAGCTTCCAAACCTTACGATGTTTTAAATTCAGAGGAAGCAAAAAAAGAAGCCGGCGATAATTTTTTGTCCTTTCTGCATGTAACCAAATCAGAGATTGATCTGCCTGCGGATATTGATATTCACAGTGAGCAGGTGTATCAAAAAGCAAAAGAAAATCTTCAGAAGCTGGTTGATAAAAAAATTCTTTTCCAGGAAGAAAAGCCCTGCTATTACATTTACGAACTGGCATGGAAGGGAAGAACGCAAACAGGTTTGGTTTGTGTTTCCTCTGTGGAAGATTATTTCCAAGATGTCATCAAAAAACATGAATTCACCCGCCCCGAAAAAGAAAAGGACCGTATTGACCACATGCGCACCATTCGGGCACAAACGGGGAATGTTTTTCTTGCCTGCAAGAATTTAAAAGAACTCAATGATGTTTTTGAACGATGGAAAGATCAGAACATAGCAGAATATAATTTCACTGCAGGCGATGGAGTGATGCATACAGTTTGGGTGGTAAATGCTGTTTCCACCATTGATATCATCACCAATATTTTCAAAGAAAAAATTCCGTTCACCTATATCGCAGACGGTCACCATCGTGCCGCATCAGCAGCAAAGGTGAGCCAGCAATTGTCTGAAAGCGAAGAAGCCAACTATTTTCTAACCACTATTTTTCCTGCCAACCAACTGGCCATTCTCGATTACAATCGCGTAGTGAAAGATTTGAACGGATTAAGTGATGAAGCCTTCCTGCAAAAATTAAATGAGGCCTTCATTGTTGAAAAAACAACAACTGCTGTAGCACCAAAGGAATTGCATCAATTTGGAATGTACCTGAACAATCAATGGTATCAACTCACTGCAAAAAAGAATACGTATAAGAATGATCCCATTGGCATTTTGGACGTGACCATTTTGCAGGAAAACGTTCTCGATAAGATTTTGGACATCAAAGATCCAAGAACCGATACCCGTATTGATTTTGTGGGTGGCATCCGTGGATTGAATGAATTGGAAAAGCGGGTAAACAGCGGCGAAATGAAAGTGGCATTCAGTTTGCATCCTGTCAGCATTCAGCAGTTGTTTGATATTGCAGATAGTGGCAACGTAATGCCGCCCAAAAGCACCTGGTTTGAACCCAAGTTGCGTGATGGTTTGCTTACACACCTGATCTGATAGTTTCAAAGTTGAAAGTCCTGAGCTCAAAGTCTTGTAAACGACTTCAAGTTTTAACGAGGAACTGTGAATTGGTTTTAAATATGCACTTTACTTTTATCCCAATATGAAAAAAATATTCTTAGTCCTTTTCAGTGTTGCTGCAGGCATGGTGCTTTTCGCACAGGACTCACCGTTGGAAACTGCAAGAAGCTTTATGCGTGCCGGTGATTTTGACAATGCCATCCTTGTATTGAACAGTGCATTGAAAAAAGATGCCCACAACCTGGATTATCAAAAGGATCTCGTTCTTGCTTATACTTACAAACGAGATTTTGCCAAAGCCCTTGATGTGGTAAAACCCATGCTCGAAAGAAATGATTTAGATGAACAGTCCTACCAGGTAGCAGGAAATGTGTACAGGGCATTGGCCTTGTATAAGGATGGCGAGAAGATGTTCAAGAAAGCATTGAAGAAATTTCCCGAAAGCGGTCCTTTGTACAGTGAATATGGCGAACTGCTTTGGGACAATAAAGATTATTCGGCTATCAACGAGTGGGAAAAAGGCATTGCCATTAGTCCTTCCTATGCAGGCAATTATTACAACGCAGCTTCTTATTACTATTTCACCAAGGATAAAATATGGACATTGTTGTATGGAGAAATTTTTGTGAACATGGAATCGCTTACTGAACGCTCCACCGAAATGAAGAAAATGCTGCTGGACACCTATAAACAGAAGTTGTTTACTGATGTTGACAGCAAGGATAAAAAGCAAAGCGATTTTGAAAAAGCCGTTGCCGAAACTTATAACAAGCAAGCGGCACTCACCGATAAAGGCATTACCATTGAAACATTGAACATGATTCGCACCCGATTTATTTTGGATTGGTTTGCCAGCTATGCTTCCAAATATCCATTCAAGCTTTTTGATTACCAGCAACAGCTTCTTCGCGGAGGAATGTTTGAAGCGTATGATCAATGGTTGTTCGGACCTGTAGATAACCTGGCTGCCTTCGATCAGTGGACAAAAACCAATTCAGCAGCGTATGAAAAATTCACGACGATTCAAAAAGGACGAATATTTAAAATGCCGCAGGGACAATATTATCAAGCCAAATAATAATTCATTTCAGTAGCTTTCACGTGATGGAAACTTTTTTATGAGTTTGCCTTTTGTTATTTTACAATCATTATGAAAGCAAAACACGCCATCGTCCTTCTTATTTTCGGATACTGTTTAGATTTTTGTGGTGGTTTGTTCAAAGTAACACTCCGGCCCAATGCAGATACAATTTTTACTATTGCTGCAATATTGAAAATTTTAGGAGCATTGTTGTTATTATACAAGGTTACAAATTATCCTAAAGTAAAAGAGTTTCTAAATAGTTAGCACAAATTCAGATTTGAATGTAATTTTCTTCATCTTTCATATCTATGGCGAATTAATTAATTTGTAGCACACACAAGATTGCGATATGAATAAACCACATCGTCTATTTGATTTTTTTGAGGAACGTTTGAAGGACGATCCAAAGGGAGTCTTGCTTGCCGGAAAAGAAAACGGCCAGTGGCACGAATACAATGCAGCGGAAGTAAAAAATTTGGTTGACCAATTCAGCGCAGGTTTATTGGCTCTTGGCTATAGTGCCAATAATATGACGCTGGAGGGCCGCGATAAGATTGCTATTCTTTCTAAAAACCGTCCGGAATGGATGTTCCTTGATCTGGCTGTTCAGCAAATTGGTGTGGTGCTCGTTCCTTTATATCCAACCATTCATATCAACGATCTGGAATTTGTTTTGAACGATGCACAGGTAAAAGCTGTGTTTGTAAATGATGAAGATCTTTTTCATAAAGTGCAGAGTGTAACAAGCAAGGTGCCGGGCATCAAAAAGGTTTACAGTTTTGAACAGGTTACCGGTGCTCCCCACTGGACAGAGATTTTATCAAAAGGAAAGCAGGAACATTATGAGCAGTTGGAAACCGCTTCTTCAAAAATAAATGAAGAGGATTTGTTCACCATCATTTATACATCCGGAACAACTGGTACACCCAAAGGCGTTATGCTTTCACACCGTAACATTCTTTCGAATGTAATGGCCTCCTTTCCTATTTTTCCTCAAGGCAGCCATCAAAAAGCACTGAGCTTTCTTCCGCTCAATCATATTTTTGAACGGATGGTTACTTATTTGTACCTCTTTAAAGGTGCAAGCATTTATTACGCAGAAAGTTTGGATACCATTGCTGATAATTTGAGAGAAGTGCGGCCCAGAATGTTCACCACTGTCCCAAGACTATTGGAGAAAGTGTACGACCGCATTATGCAAAAAGGAAGTGAACTTACCGGCATTAAAAGAAAATTATTTTATTGGGCGCACAGTCTTGCGGAAAAATTTGAGATTAATAAAAACCTCGGCCTTGTCTACAACCTTCAACTGGCACTTGCCAACAAACTTATTTTCAATAAATGGAGAGAAGGACTTGGTAACAATATTCAATGTATTGTTAGTGGCGGCGCTGCCTGCCAGGTGCGACTGATCCGGATATTCACCGCAGCGAAAATTACTGTTATGGAAGGTTATGGACTGACAGAAACCTCGCCTGTAATTGCTGTTAATCGCTTTGATGAAAAGGGAAGGATGTTTGGGACTGTGGGTCCTTTAATTGATAATGTAGAAGTGAAGATTGCGGAGGATGGAGAGATCTTATGCAAAGGTCCGAACATCATGATGGGTTATTATAAACGTCCGGATTTGACTGCAGAAGTAATCGAGGAAGGCTGGTTTGCCACAGGCGATATTGGAACCATGGTGGACAATAAATTTTTGAAGATCACT
>JAICTW010000515.1 GCA_025936195.1 Flavisolibacter sp. | reverse complement strand
GTTTCACTGAAACAACGGCAATGGCCAGACCAAAGTGGTCTGGCTTTTTCTTTATATAAAGTCTGATATGATTTTTTTATGGAAAAAAAAACTACAAACGCTGAACATAAGCTGAACAAAGAACTTGACCAGGAATTGAAATCCAAAACAGAGAATTCACAAAAAGGATTTAAGGCTTTGTTCGAAAAAACTTCTGCACGTATTACAAAAGCTGTGGGTTCCTCTACTGCTTTTTTGCTTGCCGTTCTGGTAATTATTGTATGGGCTGTTACCGGACCCATTTTTCGTTTTTCCGATACCTGGCAATTGGTGATCAACACCGGTACAACTATCATTACCTTTTTGATGGTCTTCATTATCCAGCAATCGCAGAATAAAGACTCCATGGCCATTCAGCTAAAATTAAATGAACTGATTGCCAGTGACGAAAAAGCCAGCAACCGCCTGATTGTAGTGGAAGATCTCACACAGGAAGAACTGGAAGTACTGAAAAAATTCTATGTCCGCTTATCTGAGCTTGCAGAGGAAGAAAAAGACCTTTTCAGTTCGCATTCGGTTGATGAAGCCACAGGCCAACACAAGCGCAAACTTGAATTGAGAAAGAAACCTCAGACGGCAAAAAGTTAATCTATGGAAAAGGTAATTGAGCTTTCGCATAAGGAGTTTTTGAAAATAGATAAAGACTACAGCAAGGCCGCAAAGGTTGCCGATCTGATTTACGTAAACGATAAGGAACCTGGTATCAACCGGCTGACAAAGGGAAAAGGATTCGTTTACATCTACGACAACAAACCATTAAAAGAAAAAGCAGAAATTGAACGCATCCGCAAACTGGCCATTCCTCCAGCATGGACCAATGTTTGGATCTGCCCGAATGAAAACGGGCACATTCAGGCAACAGGATTTGATATTCGCGGCCGCAAACAATATCGCTATCATGCTATGTGGAATACGCTTCGCAATGAAACCAAGTTCCACCGCTTATATGAGTTTGGAAAAATTCTGCCTTCCATCCGATTGAAAGTTGAAGAAGACCTTAGCCAAAAAGAGCTGAGTGAAGAAAAAGTGCTGGCAATGGTAGTGAGCTTAATGCAGCGGACCTACATACGTGTTGGCAACGATGATTATGAAAAGTTGTATGGCTCCTACGGCCTGACAACTTTAAAAGACAATCATGTAAAAATTGATGGCGATAAAATCTTTTTTTGTTTTAAAGGCAAAAAAGGAATTGAGCACAAGATCACTTTAAAAAACAAACGGCTTGCCCGCATGGTAAAGCAATGCAGGGACATTCCGGGCAAAGAACTATTTCAATATTATGATACCGAAGGCAACCGGAAATCAATTGACTCCGGCATGGTGAATCATTATATTAAAGAAGCCTCCGCCGGCGATTTTACGGCAAAGGATTTTAGAACCTGGGCTGGCACACTGAACATCGTCCGTGCTTTCAAATCCATTGGCGAATCAGAATCCGCGTCGGATTGCAAAAAGAAAATTATCGCGGCTTTAGATGAAGTGAGTAAACAATTGGGCAATACAAGAACCGTTTGCAAAAAATATTATGTTCATCCCGGCATCATCAAATTATATGAAGAGAAAAATTTGTTGCGCTACTTAGATGAACTGGACAAGATCGAACAGCCTGATGATCTGACTGGATTCACCGCCGAAGAAAGAGTGCTGATGAAGATTTTGAAACAGCTGGTTTGACGGTAGGAACCTAAATCATCAACGTGATTTACTTGTGACAGAACTTTCATCATCTCAGCCATTCTTTGAATCAATCAGTTCCTTGTCAGCATTATTCCCCCTCAAAATCATTCTTCTAAAACTCTACACAATCATCCTTTCAAAACCGTAAAACTGCTGAAATAAAAACACTCCAATTCACGTTTCACTATTCACGTTGTCACTATTTCTTTGAAGAAGATTTCTTTTTGGAAGAAGACTTCTTCGCTCCTTTCTTAGCAGAACTTTTCTTACTTGCGCTCTTTTTACCTGTGCTTTTCTTACTTGCACTTTTCTTACTTGAGGTTTTCTTTTTTGGCACTTTCGCTCCTTCTTCTCTTGCTTCGGATAAGCCGATTGCGATCGCCTGCTTACGCGACTTCACTTTTTTACCAGTACCGGTTTTCAGTTTGCCTTCATGCATTTCATGCATGGCTTTTTTTACCTTTTTT
Organism: Flavisolibacter sp.; assembly: GCA_025936195.1. Next base: position 992 of record JAICTW010000515.1, on the reverse strand, counting down.
CCTGCTTTTTTAGAATACTTTGCCATTGTATTTTGATTTGATTGATAAAAGGCTGCTTCTGCAATACATAAATTTTTATACCGCCAAACAAAATTTTAAAAAATCTTCTCATTACAGGTATGATTTTTTTAACGAAAACAAGAAAATGATAGTTATGGAAAACGAAAAAACATTAGGGATACTCAACGATCTTATCCGGATCAATAAAGACCGTGTAGTAGGTTACGAAAAAGCAACTGACGAGCTCAAAGGGAATGATGCAGATCTTGCTGCTTTATTTCAACGCTATATTTCGGAAAGCCGGCAGTACAGCCAGGAGTTGACAACTGAAGTAAGTCGCCTTGGTGGTAATCCTGCAGATAGCACCACGAACTCCGGAAAGGTGTACCGCGTTTGGATGGACCTGAAAGCAAACATTGCAGGACATGATCGCAAAACCATTTTGGATAATTGCGAGTTTGGTGAAGATGCAGCGCAAAAAGCGTACAATACTGCTTTAAATTCCGACGTGGAACTCGAGCCTTCACTCCGCGATTTGATCGTTCGTCAGAAAGCAAGCCTTAAATCAGGACATGATGAAATAAAACGCCTCCGAGATATGCAGGCGGCAAATAAGTAAAAGAGTTTCCAGTTGGCAGTTAGCATACCGCCAATTGTAAATAATCGAAGTGTTTTGATTACTAAAGTCCCGTAAAAGCGGGACTTTGTTTGTGGAAATAACTACTCAGCATTACAAAGGCAGCAACTACTCTGCACCGGAAATTTCTGGCAAACAATTTTATATTTAATTACAAAGTATAGAACTATGAGGTTGAATGAAAATAACAGTATGCCGTACATGAATAGTCTGGCAACCTGTTTACACAAGATGGTGATGGAAGGCTATACTGAAGATTTCCGGATAACGGAGCAAGGGCTGGAATCTCTTCATAAACATAGCAACTACAAACCCAATCAAATTGAAATTATCAATTTCTTCCGTTTTGAAGGAG
>JAICTW010000549.1 GCA_025936195.1 Flavisolibacter sp. | reverse complement strand
ATAAAGTTGATTTTTTTCATAATTGACTAAACGGTTTTTAAATCGTATGGTTAAGAACTAAAGCAAAGTGCCGGTACTACTGTTGTTATAAACAATAAATTCAATTATTGGTTTATTTACTGCACCGTGTTGTTGTTAGCTACATAGTTTGTACAGGAAGCATGGTAAGGTGAATTGTATTTATTTCCATACATGGTATTATTGGAAAACGTAACATGGTCTGCATTTTGGAAATATCCGGAAAAACCTTGCGTATGGTTGTAAATCGTATTGTATTCCATGGTAACATATCTCACAATGTTGTCACCCCTTTCATTAATTTCTATACCATTGCCCATATTTGAATATATATTGCAATGCGTGATGGTAATATTCTGGGCAGTACGTGGCGTTGTAGTTACATCCGGCTCAATGTCTATACCGTCCTCGGGTGCGGTACCGCTGGTATTATACAAGTAACATGAATCAATAGTTAAGCCATCTACCTCTATCACTGAAATGGCCTGGCGACGGTTATTTCTGGACCATACGCCTTTCACTGTAATATTGGTAGAAGTTATTCCGCCCGATGCACCGACAATAAGTCCATCGCCCCAGCACTTGCTAATACGTGTGTTCACTACGCGGATGTGATCACTTCCCGAAATATTTATACCATAACCATGTTCACCGCCTGTACCCAGATGATTATCGCGTTCACCAATGATCTTGCCACCCAAAACCCGCGCATCGTGTATTTTCACTGCCTTAATAACAGCATAGCGTTCATTGCTGGTGGGATATGCAATGAGTTGGGCATTGCCAGTCATAGCCAGCGTTACATTACTCCTTAGGAAAATTGAGGTATCGGCATTCACGTTATAGTCCCCATCAGAAAGAGAAACGGTTCCTCCACCGTTTGCCGCTGCTTTGTCAATAGCGTCCTGAATGGCTTTTGTATCATCCTTGCCATCATTTGGAATGGCTCCCAATATGTTTGCCTGCAAAGCTCCTGATGTTGTGAGTGCTTCAACACTATTGTCAATTGGAGAGTTGTTGTCTTTAGTGCTGCGATCTTTATTGCAGGAGGTATTCAAGATAAAAAATACAAGAGTAACACTTGCAAACAGAGGAATAAGAAGTTCTTTCGGAAGCATTCTTCCGTTGAAAAAATTACTTTTCATGATTAAAGGTTTAAATGATTAAGGAATCCATGTGTAGCAAACAATTAAATGGAAGCAGTACCGGAACTGCTTTTTTATAAGACGAACAGCAACACAGAAGAAACCCCTCATCTCTTAAAAGATATTTTTTCTAAAAACTTTTTCGATTTTCATTTGTTGAGCACAATTCTTCTCTGTCACTAAAATTCACTTCACAGATGTTTTCATTTTAGCTAAGCGTTCAAAGCCTTTGACATTACTTTTCAACTTACTGATAAGTATTTGGTGTAAGCACACCATTCACTACATCCACAGCTTTAATGGCAGGATTGTACTTGTTTTGAATAATTCTATTATAGGTGAATTCTACATTTTCTGCTCTTTGAATGTAGCCGCCATAGGTATTGTGATGAATAAAATTGTTTTTGATAACAATATTTTGAATAACGCTTTTAGAATTCTCATACATCTCCACACCATTTCCTTTGTTGTAAGCTAATTCACAATTGGTAATGGTAATATTTTGCGCTGAGTCCAGGTCGGGTTCAATATCAATTCCATCCATGGGCTTTGTGCCTCCGGTATTAGTGAATGTACAGGAATCAACCAATATACCGTTTACTTCACCCAGGGTGAGTGCCTGACGGCGATTGTTATCGCTCACTACATTTTTAATAGTAACATTGGTTGATGCATTGGAGGCATAATAAGGTGCTCCGCCTTTGGAACCAATGACAATGCCATCGCCCCAGCAATTGGAAATCCGTGTGCCATTGATGGTTACATTGCTTCCGCTGTAAACCGCAATGCCCATGCCCCACTCGCCGGTAGTTCCGAGGTGCGCATCGCGATCGCCAATAATTTTTCCTCCAATGATATTAACATCTGTTGCATTGACTACCATTAAAAGATAAAAGCGTTCGCTGCTTGTTGGCCTGGCAATGAGCTGCGCTGTCGAATCCATCTTCAAGGTTATGTGACTTTTTATTTTTACAGTAACATCTCCGTCAATTAAATATTTTCCCTGTGGCACCACTACTGTTCCACCGCCTTTGGATGCAACAGAATCTATTGCTTTCTGAAATGCTTTTGTGTCATCAGCAACACCGTTACCAACAGCTCCCGTTGAAGTAACATTGACAACTATATGGGTTTGGGTCGAATCATTTTTATTAGCATCTTTTCCATCACTTCCTTTATTACAGGACATGCCTGCTGTAAAGAAAATAAGTATGCCGGCAGACAGAATGGAAACAAATAAGTTTGAATAAACTATTTCAATACAGGCAATAAGTTTTTTTACGTTCATATATGAATGTGGTTTAAAGAACAGGATTTATAACTTACTATCGGAAAAGCGAAGACTGATTAAAATTTATACTAACTAAAGCTTACAGATGCCTGACACCTTACACTTCACTTCTTTACACAGACGAACAGGAACAACGAAAAGACCCGACAAAAAAGTTATCTGAAAAGATTTTGAGAAAAAAATAAGATCAGCATCGAGGCAGAAGTCAGTTCTGCATTCTTTTGAAAATAGTCCCGCACAAAAGCAAGTCCAGCATACAACTGTTTTTTTACCACACTTTTTGAAATGGACAAACGTTCTGCAATTTCATCAAGACTCAACTCATCACGTGTGCGTAGTTCAACAATCAATTTTCGTTTCTTAGGTAGCAGGCTTATGGCATCCTGCGCTATTTGATAATATTGTTCGTAAATGATTTTGGTATCGGAATGTTCGGAAGAAGTTTCAGTGGATGGCAGTAAAGCGTATAACACTTTTTGTTTTACCTGGCTTCTTCGAACTTCATCCACCAACAGATTCCGGGCACAACGATAGGCGTAGCTTTT
>JAICTW010000112.1 GCA_025936195.1 Flavisolibacter sp. | reverse complement strand
ACTGTCAATGGAGCGGCAAAAGCAGAATGGACCTTAGGTTCCACCACTGGTGAACAGACCGTAATAGCAAGGGCCTACAGTTCTTCCGGTAAGGAAATATCCGGAAGCCCAATAAGTTTCAAAGCGACTGCTTTGGGGCCTATTGTCCTTACGACCAGTAATGTGACGGCGATAACACCAACCGGAGCCCTCTCGGGAGGAATTATTTCGGACGATGGTGGTGCTGCTATCACAGCACGAGGCATTTGCTGGAGTACTTCCCCGCATCCCACGGTTGACGGCTTCCATACCACTGATAGATTTGGGAAGGGCAGTTTTACCAGTACGATAAGCGATGCAACAGTAAATACCATGTATTATGTAAGGGCGTACGCAACCAACAGCGCCGGCACTGCTTATGGAAATGAGGTAAGCTTTACAACGATACCGAAGCCCTCATTAAAAGGCCAAAGCTATGCCCTTGTCAGCTGGAGGTTTCAGTCGATACCAGGCTATGTAAACACGGCCACGTGCACTAACCCGCCTTATTTAGGCTGGGTTGATGTCAAGATCCTGGATTTTGATGAAACCACCTTTACGATCACGGTTTTAGATACTGCAGGTAAGAAAACAACCGTAGGCCCTTACAGTTATTCGATTGGAGCTTATTATCCCGATTCACTTTTTCTTACAGGAGGTGATGGTAAAGATTGCACGAGTGGTTTTCATCAATACGCAGAAGGCTGGGGTACCAAAATTCCTCCCGGATTCGATTTGAAATTCGGAGAATACTGGCCTACAAGACTGGTGTTAGATGGCCATGAGATTTACAGAGCCCAGACGGGAGATGAGGTGTATATAAAAAAATAGAGAAAGGCTTTCCAGGCTGGGCTGAGTTTGAAAATCAGGAGCATTTGTTTTATAGGTATCTTGAAAGACGGACAGCGTGAGAAATTAAAACCACATTTCAGTGCATTGGTACAATGCTTTCCTTCCAGTATTTAACGATATCAATTAACTGTTGCTTTAGCTTGTTAAAGTTATCCTGCTTTTTGAACAGGCCGTTGGTGCATAAATGATATGCCTGCTCAATCTGTTCCTGCGAAGGTGTGTCCGTGAGAAATACAAAGGGAATGCTTTTAAAGTTGGTGAACTTATGCGTTACTAAATACTGCTTTAGTTGTAACCCCGAAACTCTCGGCAAATCAATTTCGCTGATAATTAAGAATGGGACCACCGTCCCTGTTTCCATTTCACGAATAACGTCTTCAGCATTATTAAAAAAGTACAGTTTGTTTGTAAAGCCCAGCTCCTGCCATGCATCTTCAATCAACTCTTTGTCTTCAAGATCACCATCAACAATAAATACAGGCGAATCATTCATGGATTTTTTTGAACCGAAGTAAAAAAATTGGGCCAATCCTGAGCAAATATTGGTACCAGACCTGTCCTGAGTTGCCAACATCAGGACAGCATTCGTCTTTATAAATTAGTGCTTGGTAAGACCACGGACAGCGTGGGTCTTACCACTGAGTTGATTAACTGCAAAACGATGACGAAAAAAATCCGAAAAGATGCAAACTCCTGAAGATTATCACTGGTCATATATTGCTACGAACCGGTACCCGAGGCCTGATTCGGTTAATAGATATTGTGGATCGTTAGGATCTTCTTCGATTTTTTTCCGGATCTGCGCAATGAATACACGCAGGTATTGCGACTGATTAATAAATCCCGGCCCCCATATAGCTCTCAAAAGATAGTGGTGGGTCAATACTTTTCCCCGATTACGAACCAGTAATGCAAGTAAATTGTATTCCGTGGAAGTTAACCTGACCAAGGTATTATTTTTTATAACTGCTCCTGTTGATAAATTAATTTTCAATCCGTCGCATTCAACAATATTGCCTGTGTCATCAGGTATAATATCTCTCATAGCAGAGCGTATTCTTGCTAACAACTCGCCTGTGCGAAAAGGTTTTGACAGGTAATCGTTAGCACCATTGTCCAGGGCTGCAATGATATCTTCCTCATCTTTTTGCACTGAAACGATGACGATAGGATTCGTGTACCACTGTCTCAATCTTTTCAAAACAACATGGCCGCTTTCATCAGGCAATCCCAGATCAAGTATAATGAGTTCAGGCGGATGATTGCCTGCCATGATCAAGCCCTCTTTTCCGGAATGAGCTGATTTGGTTAAATAGCCATTACTTTGAAGAGTAATCTCCAACAACTTTCTTATTTGAGGTTCATCATCAATGATCAATATTTCTGGCTTATTCATCTTCCGGTATTAACGAGTACGATGTTTTCACGGAGATTAAAACCGTGAATTGTGCTCCTCCGTTGTATCCTTTTTTTAGCTCTACACTTCCCTTTAATGCTTCTGTAAAGCCTTTGACAATAGAAAGGCCCAGACCCGAACCGCTGGTCGTGCCCGTTCTGTTGCGCGAAAATTTTCGAAAGACATCTTTCATATCAACATCCCTAAAGCCCGGACCTTCATCTTCAATAACAATCTGTAATAAATTGGCATGGCAGTTAACAGTAAGTCTGATTCCTGTTCCGGGCTGCGTATGTACAGCCGCATTGTTCAAAAGATTATAAATAATCTGATCCAACATGCCTTTGTCAATACTGCATAAAGGCAGGTTTTGATTGATACTGATATTTACTTTTTGCTTTGAGTTATTCTCTTCTATCTTTTTTACTACTTCATAAACCAATTCAACAATATCGCACCAATCATTTTTCGGTTTTATGTGCCCCGATTCCAGTCTTGAAATATTCAACAAATTTTCTACCTGCTGATTTAACCTCAATGATGCTTTCGATATTTCAGTAATCAATTGTTCACGGTCTTGTGTTGAAAGATTCTCATTGGATTGAAGATTATCTGCGGCACCAATGATAGCTGCAATGGGAGTCCGCAATTCGTGAGATAAAGAATTCAAAATGGTGTTGTACAATTTTACGCTGTTGGCTTTTTCTTCTTTTAAAGTGGATACTTTTTCTGCCTGCCGTATTTTATAGGTCAATACACCATTAATCATGGCAATAACAAAATACATGATCAAAAGGATGGTATCCTCTGCTGTATTTATATGAACAGTAAGCCGGGGCGGAATAAAAAATACGTCCCAGATAAAAGCGCTTAATGCAGCGGAAATTAAAACCGGTAAAATATCAAAACTGATGGCGAGCAGTGAAACAGTAAGCAGCAGTATCAAAGCAACCACCCTGTATCCCAGCGCAGGTGACAATCCGAGGCAAATTGCAGAAACCAAAATGACCGCGACCAGACAATAGATATATTGCTTCTCCCTGCTTAGTTTGTTTAATAAAAATACCTTCATCCCATATCAAATGTAAGTATAGCCCAGAAAGGAGGCAAGCCCCTGGCAGGCACATAAAGATTTTATAAAGATTTATCTCCGAAAACAACCAAACCAGGCCGGTACCGCAAGACAAAACTACTTTTGACGCTTCAAATTTTTTGAGAAGAAAATGTCCTCACATAACAGAGTAAGCCTTGCAGGTTTATTAATTGCCCTTGGAATTATTTACGGAGATATCGGCACATCGCCCCTATATGTACTCAATGCCATTACCAGTGGGAAAGTGATCAGCGAAGAATTGATCATTGGTTCTTTATCCCTCATCATCTGGACGCTTACTCTTCAAACAACTATTAAGTATGTGGTACTTACTCTGCAGGCTGACAACCGGGGGGAAGGAGGCATCTTTTCCCTGTACGCTCTTGTGCGAAGAAGAAAAAAATGGCTGGTCCTTCCGGCTGTTCTCGGTGGCGCGGCATTGCTTGCTGATGGAATGATCACTCCCCCAATTTCAGTAACATCTGCAATTGAAGGCTTGAAGCAAGTGCCGGCACTGAGCAATATTTCCCAATGGACGGTGATCTATATCGTTATTGGCATTTTATCTTTTCTCTTTTTTATTCAGCAATTTGGTACTGCATTTATCGGACGGTTTTTCGGGCCTATAATGACAGGATGGTTTGTAATGCTGGCCGTACTTGGGCTCATCATTTTTTTGACGACCTCTCCATCCTAAAAGCATTCAATCCCTACTACGGTATAAAATTATTGATCGCTTACCCAGATGGCTTTTTCATTTTAGGTGGTGTGTTCCTTTGTACAACCGGTGCCGAAGCATTGTATTCTGACCTGGGACATTGCGGCAAATGGAACATCCGTTACTCGTGGGTATTTGTAAAATCATGTCTAATCATAAACTATCTGGGACAAGGCGCATGGCTGCTTACCTATTACAATGGCAAACTCATTGGTTCCGATATGATTGAAAACGGATTCAATCCTTTTTACGGAGTGATGCCACACTGGTTCCTTTATTTTGGGATTGCCATTGCTACTGCTGCAGCCATTATTGCAAGCCAGGCCCTGATATCAGGTTCGTTCACTTTGGTTAGTGAGGCCATGCGGCTGAACCTTTGGCCCAAGTTAAAGATCAACTATCCTTCCGAAGCCAGAGGACAACTTTATGTGCCCGCAGCTAATTTTCTTTTGTTCGTGGGTTGCATTGGTATTGTTCTTTTTTTTAAAAAAGCATCCAACATGGAAGCAGCTTACGGATTGGCAATAACAGTAACCATGATTGCGACCTCCCTACTTTTTTCCAACTACCTGGTGCTTCGCCGTGTAAGGAAACGGTTCATTTACCTGTATTTGTTCATCTACCTGACCATTGAATTAAGTTTCCTGTTCGCCAATATGAATAAGTTCCCTCATGGCGGTTACGTAACCCTGCTGGTTGGCGGATTGTTGTTTCTTATTATGTATGTATGGTTCCGCGCAAGAAAGATCAAAAACCGTTATGTGGAGTTTGTGCGGCTTGAACATTACATCGAAAAGATCCAGGAATTAAGCAACGACCGTTCAGTTCCAAAGTTTGCTACACACCTGGTTTATCTTACCAGTGCAGATAATCCAAAGGAAATAGAACATAAGATCATTTACTCCATACTCAATAAAAAGCCAAAGCGGGCCGACATCTATTGGTTTGTTCACGTAGATACTTTGGATGATCCCTATACAGCTGAATACAAAGTTGAACACATCATCCCGAACGACATTATAAGAGTTGAGTTTCGACTTGGCTTCCGTGTTCAGCCCCGTATTAATCTTTTGTTCAGAAAAGTTGTAGCAGACCTTGTCAAAAACCGCGAGGTGAATATAACCAGCCGTTACGAAAGCCTGGAACGAAATCATATCGTTGGGGATTTTCAATTCATCGTAATGGAAAAATATTTAAGCCAGGACAACGACCTTCCGATTTGGGAACGGTTGATCATGAAGCTTCACTTCTGGTTAAAAGCAATCAGCCTTTCAGAAGAAAGAGGGTTTGGGTTAGACCCGAGCAATGTAGTAGTTGAAAAATTTCCCTTGATCATTTCTCCAATTACGAATTTACGTATGATGAGAATCCAGGAATAATGGGCTCTAAAATCAGAATAGGATCAGACTGCTATTATTTTGTTTTGCCATCTCATTGGCCCAGACCCGTCCTGAGTTGCCAACATCAGGACAGCATTCGCTTCTTATTTAAGATTTCGCCAGAACACTACCGACAGCATGGGATGCTGATGCGGAGACTCTTCGAGAGAGGAGATGTTTCCGGCAGTTTAGTCTACGACAAGATTTTTCCGTTTCCGGGCACTGTCAAAATAAAGAAGAACCGTCAACATGAGTAAGGATGCAGATGTAAAAATGGGTACAATGTACATTTTATTAAGTGGCATTATTAAAGCAAGAATGAATGACCCAACTGATATGATTCCGGCGAAAATGGCATATAAAGGTGTATTATAAAACCAGGCATAAGGGAAAAGATGAGCTCCCGTTATAATAGCATAGGTCATAACGAAATAGTCCGGAAACTTGATAAGTATAAAAATTAAAAAAGGAAAATAAAATAATTGTGCAAAGTTTAATTGAAGTCCCAAAGGTTGCAATGAGTTGCCTTCAATTGTCCACGTGGTGCTAAACAATTTTGAAAACAAGAAAGCCAGCGGCAACAGCAAGGCTCCTACAATAAAGGTGAATATAGACTTGTTGTAAGCACTGTTATGGATTGTCCATATAAATGAAATCAATAGCCAGATAATTCCGGCAGCCAAGGTAAAATCAAGTCCGTTTTTTGCTTTCGTTGATAATTCCAAGCGTAGATTATCAAATTGGTGTTTTGTCATAATACCATCTTTCATTATGCGGTTATAAATCGCCTAAACACTAAGATATAGGCAATTGTACGCAATAGCAAAATTTATAAACAACTGGGGCAAGCTATGAGACGATCCGCCGGAACTTATGTTTGGTACATAAAATATGAGGACCCAATTCTTCGTAAATCAGTAACTCAAAAAAGAACACTGGTTTTAATGCGATGATATCTGAAGGAAATGCCGCGAACAACTGCTGTGGCAGTTGCACCATTAGTTTGTAAAAAAATAAAGCCGGTTTGATGCATGTTGGCAATTTGGTTGTCAGTTTTTCTGTGTCTGGATGTTGATGTGGAGATTTCTCCGGAAAGTAAAGCGATAAAAAGAAACAATGTACCTTACTATTTCTGCCACATTACAAAGTGTGGTTGTAAACAATGCACCGTCAAGCTATTCTTAGCAGGATATTGGCCTGGTGTAACAGTATAGTTACCTGAGAGCGCCAAGGTTAGCCTTAGTCATTTTTTGCCTCTCAGACTTAAGCCTGCAGAATTAAAGCGAAGTTTATGCAATCTATCCGCAGATTTTACATTTTCTCAATTTCCATTTATTGATAGCATCAGTTTCCGAAACTTCTTTTATTTCATGCGTACACCTTTTAAGGGCACTGCAATTTTTGCTTACATGGTAAACTTGCGTTTTGCCGTTATCACAGATATATACAGCAGATGCCCGTGGATGAACTACTTTGACAATGGCTGGGGCTTGCGTGTTTGATGTGAAGAAAGTAAATGATAAGAGCAGGGCAAAAACTATTCTAATCATACAGACAGTTTACAGTGAAGAATTGGGAGCAATTAATTTACGGTTTGAATAGCTTAATTCAAAACAGGCCTGTCCTGGGTTGCAAACATTTGGACAGCATTTCGCTTTATTTATCCGTCTTTGGAAGACTGCCGACAGCAAATGAATTTTCGGGAGTGTCTCAGTTTGATATGAAGGAATTGGTGCTGGATGGGTCGGAGTGGAATTCAACCGACGACGTGTATACAGCCTTTTTTCGTGCAGTAGAAGCTCCTCCTTGGCATGGCCGAAACTTCGATGCGCTGCGAGACAGTATTGAAACTGGCGAAATAAACGGCATCGAGGTTCCGTATAGGGTAGTGATTCAGAACTACTCCAAAATCCGCCCTGGCGCGCGTCAGATGGTCACAGAGTTCATTGCGCTGCTACGTGAATT
>JAICTW010000199.1 GCA_025936195.1 Flavisolibacter sp. | reverse complement strand
TGGGATTTAGAAAAATGAAAAATAAATTGCTACTTGCATAAAAGCAATTCAATGAAAGGTCAATTAATTATTTCCGCAGCATTTTTCCTTTTGACTGCTTCTTCGTGCAGCGATCATCAAAAAGAAGAAAACAAGGTAGCTGCAAATCAACAGCAGCAAAGCGATACTGATAATAATGCAGCATCGGCAACAGTGATTTTGCCTTCTTTTTCTATTAAGGATATAAATGGGAATGTATTGAACCTGCAAAGCTTAAAAGGCAAAAAGCTTTTTGTGAACCTTTGGGCATCCTGGTGCCCACCGTGCAAAAAGGAAATGCCTTCCATTGAAAAATTATCCCAGGCAGTTGACAGCAATAAAGTAAAGTTTGTAATGGTTTCCTATGACGACCAGTTTGAAAAAGCAAAAAATTATATTTCATCAAAAGGTTTGAAGTTGCCTGTTTATTATCCTGCTGAAAATCCTCCTGCCTTGTTTGATGTTCAGGGAATACCCGCCACTTTTATTTTCAATGAAAAAGGTGAATTGATCAAACAAATTGAAGGAGGTGAGAATTATAACACCGAAGAATACAAAATGCTTTTGAAATAATACAGAAGTTTTCAACAACAGCTTTACTTCTTCAGCCCTGCTTTGAAAATTTGTAATATTGACCTGCATGAAATTTTTCCGCATACTGTATGTGCAGGTACTCATTGGAATTCTCCTCGGAATTCTTGCCGGTTTTATCATTCATGATCTGCCTGATGCCACAAGAACGCAATGGATCAATATAGCAAAACTGATCAGCGATACCTTTATTAATCTCATTAAAATGATGATCGCACCCATCATTTTCTTTACGATCATTTTGGGGATTGTTGGTGCAGGCAAAATGAAAACGGTGGGCAGGGTTGGCGGGAAAGCCATTTTATATTTTGAAATAGTTAGCACTGTTGCTCTCATCATTGGATTGCTGGTAGTGAATTTTATAAAGCCCGGTAATGATGTTGATCCTGGGAGCTTTTCAGGTGTTGATATTTCAAAATATACAACCGGTGCACAAAAATGGGATTGGGGACATTTTATTTCCGGCATTGTGCCCGAAAATATTATTGGCGCATTTGCCAATGGTGAGATCCTTTCCATTTTATTCTTTGGCATCCTTTTCAGTTTCGGATTAAGAGCATTGGGAACACAGGGCGAAGGTTTGATCCGCTCTTTTGAAACCATCGATAAAGTTTTGTTCCATGTTCTTAAAATAATTATCCAGGTGAGCCCTGTTGGCGCTTTTGGCGGAATGGCATACACGGTTGGCTCTTTCGGATTTAAAAGTTTAACAGCACTCGGTGCGTTGATGCTAAGCTTCTATATTACTGCTGTTCTTTTCATTTTTATTGTGCTCAATATTATTGCAAGGGCTTACGGGTTCAGCTTATGGAAATTGCTTGGCTACATTAAAGCAGAAATTTTAATTGTTCTGGGCGCCAGCAGCAGCGAAGCCGTATTGCCGAACCTTATGCAAAAATTAGAAGCTGCCGGTTGCGATAGAAGTGTAGTTGGGCTGGTAATTCCAACAGGTTACAGTTTTAATTTAGACGGAACAACGATTTATTTAAGCATGGCGGTTTTGTTTATTTCACAAGCTTACCATATTCCGCTTTCATTGGCACAGCAACTCACCATTGTTGGAATTTTAATGCTTACGAGTAAAGGTGCTGCTGCGGTAACAGGCGGTGGATTTATTGTTCTTTCTTCTACACTTGTTGCCATGAAAGTATTGCCCGTTGAAGGTTTGGCTATGTTGATCGGTGTTGACCGTTTTATGAGCGAAGCAAGAGCCATGACAAATATGATCGGCAATTCGGTAGCAACGGTGGTTATTGCCAGAAGCGAAAATGCGGTTGATATGAATGTTTACAAAAAGATAGTGGAACACAAACGAACGAATGCAAAATTGATAGAACAGCCAATTGATTAAGGTGAGGCATGAGTTTGAGGATTGGTTGAAGTGTGGGTTGGATAAATAAAAAACACCAGTCTTCATTGGAACAAACCGCTTCTGCTAAGTACTAATATGAAAGAGTCAAATGAATCATACAAGATTGGCAGCTTACCAAATGAATTGATTATTGGAAGTCAGTTATTATCATTTGAGCATTCAATTTATAAACTTTTAGAAGTCTCAAACATGTTAATCATTTTGTTGGAAATTCCTCCTAAAACAAAATATAATAGGAATGTTTTTGGAATTAGTCTGGCTGAGAAATGTATAAAATGGCAAGTTGATTTTGAAAATGTGAAGACCCGCTTTAATAAGGATTGTCCCTTCACAAATATTCTTATTTATGAAAATAAACTTCGACTAAATAATTGGTGCTCTTTTAATTTGATTGTTGACCCTTCAACGGGCAAAGTATTGGAAGAGTATGAATCCAGATAATTCGACACAACAATAACAAAAAAGCCGCTACTCATCGTAACGGCTCTTATCAAAAAATCATTTCTTTTAATACTCGTCTTCATTAAACAAAAAGTCTTCCTGCGAAGGATAATCCGGCCAGATGTCCTCAATGCTTTCATAGACTTCACCACCTTCATCTTCCAGTTCCTGCAAGTTTTCGATCACCTCGATTGGCGCACCGGAACGAATGGAATAGTCTATCAACTCGTCCTTAGTAGCCGGCCAGGGTGCTTCCTCAAGGTAGGATGCTAATTCTAACGTCCAAAACATCGTGCTGTATTTTAAGTGTTATTTTGAAAAACTGATGTGTAATTTCTGTGCCAACTCCGCTGAATCAAACCCTTCAAATTTTTCGCAAATGTAGTTTTATTCACCAATTTTCCAAATGTTGTTTAAAAACCTTGGGACAGCCTTTGCTGTGCGGTATTGTTTAAGGATATTTGATTGAATTGTACGGAAATGTTAACAGCAAAAAATATTCATAAAAGATATGGCCCGGTAGAAGTGTTGAAAGGTGTGGACATTGCCATCAACTCAGGTGAAATTGTGAGTATCGTTGGCCCTTCCGGCTCAGGAAAATCAACGCTGCTTCATATTTTGGGAACGCTGGACAAGGCTGACAAAGGAGAAGTGTTTTTAGAAAATGAAATTATCAGCCATCTGCAGGGTAATAAACTGGCAGGCTTTCGTAATAAGCACATCGGTTTTGTCTTTCAGTTCCATCATTTGCTCCCCGAATTTTCAGCGCTGGAGAATGTATGCATTCCCGGGTGGCTTGCGTCCAAAAGTAAAACTGAAGTGAAGCAAAGGGCTGAAGAATTATTGGAAATTTTGGGATTAAGCAAGCGATTGGAAAACAAACCCAGCCAACTTTCCGGCGGCGAGCAGCAAAGAGTAGCCGTTGCCCGTGCCCTGATCAATAAACCCGATATTGTTTTTGCCGACGAACCCACAGGCAATTTAGATACGGCCAATGCCAAAGAATTGCACCAATTGTTTTTTGATCTCCGCAAAGAATTCAATCAAACTTTTTTGATCGTTACACACAATGAGGAACTGGCGCAATTGAGCGATAGAACGTTGACAATGAAGGATGGGAAGATGTCTGAACCATAATGTCTGAACCATAATTTGGGTGGATTAAATGGATTTATGGAAAATAAAAGAGGCTTTAAACCCGAAGACTCTTTTGCTATGAAGGTTGATTTTCTTTATAGTCTTCTGAATCCACCAAAATCATAGTTCAGACTCTTGCTTTCCATGGAATTTCTTCCACTCCTAATTTCTGCGCAACAAATCTGGCCAGCGTAAATAAATAATCGCTTAAGCGATTCAAATACTGTATCACCTTTTCATCAACAAATAATTCATGTTGAAGCATGTTCACAGCCAACCGTTCGGCACGGCGGCAAACGCAACGGGTGATATGAATGGAAGAAACGGTTACATGTCCGCCGGGCAGAATAAAATTTTTCATCGGTGGTAATTGAGCAGTCATTTCATCAATTCTCTTCTCCAAAAGGTCAATGTCGCTGCTTTTGAGATCGGGCAATTTCATTTTCGTTTCTTTCTCCGCATCTGTTGCCAGCGAAGAACCAATGGTAAATAAACGGTCCTGGATTTTTTTTAATTCATCCTTTAAGCTCTCATCATTCAGTTGATCGTTCACCAATCCAATCCACGAATTCAATTCATCAACCGTGCCGTAAGTTTCTACGCGAATATCATTCTTGGGAACTTTTGTTCCGCCAATGAGTGAAGTGTTTCCTTTATCACCTGTTTTTGTATAGATCTTAATTGCCATGCTGCGAAATTAATGCACGGCAGTGGCTTCTCTTCGTTTATCGCTTTCAATTACTCCATCACGCAGGCGTATGATGCGGTGTGCATAATGAGAAATATCTTCTTCGTGCGTTACAAGAATTACTGTATTGCCTGTTTCATGAATTTTGGTAAAAATATCCATGATCTCGTATGAGGTTTTGGAATCAAGATTACCCGTTGGTTCATCGGCCAGAATAATAGCAGGATCGTTTACTAAAGCCCTTGCAATGGCCACCCGCTGATTTTGTCCGCCGCTCATTTCATTGGGCTTGTGATGGCTTCGGTCGGAAAGGTCCACTTTCTTTAAAACTTCCATAGCTCTCTCCATTCTTTGTTTTTTAGGAACACCGGCATACACTAATGGAAGTGCTACGTTTTCTACGGCAGTCAGTCTTGGCAATAAATTGAATTGCTGAAACACAAAACCAATTTCATTATTGCGAACATCGGCTAATTCGTTATCTGAGGTTCTGCTCACATCTTTTTCATTCAAAATATACCTGCCGGAAGTTGGTGTATCCAGGCATCCTAAAATATTCATCAATGTACTTTTGCCCGAGCCGGAAGGACCCATCAGCGCCACGTATTCATTCTTGAAAATATCGAACGATATTCCTTTTAACACTTCGATAACCTGCTTGCCGAGGTAATAATTTTTGCGGATGCTTTCTAAATGAATAATGCCTTGCATGAATTAAGATTGTGCAGGTTTTTTAATGACTTTGGGAACTTTGAAATATTCATCATCATGTAAAGGTGCATTTTGCAAAGCGGCTTCACGGCTGATCATATTGCCTGCAACGTCTTCCCGCAAAATATCCGTGTTGCTGCTCATGTGCAATAATGGTTCAACACCGGTTGTGTCCAATTCTTTCAGCTTATCTACAAAGCCGATCATTTTTTCCAGATCCGCTTTTATCTCTTCCCGTTCTTCATCATTGAACTGAAGCATCGCGAGCCTGGAAAGTTTATCAATAAGTGCATCATCTACCTGCATGGAACAAATATACTCGTTTGTGATTTTAAGATAACAGCTTTCTGACCAATCTCATATTTCCTTCTAATGACCGTCATTCTATACAATAGACCAGTTTTCTAATTTTATTTTATAAACGGAAAATTATGAACATCATTCTTCTTTCAGAGAGAACAGTCGGTGAGATAAAGGAAGAATTCAGTGCTAAATTCCCTTTCCTGAAAATTGAGTTTCTTAGAAGGGCAGAAGAAGAGCGTACAGAGGAAGTAGAGCCTTCAACGCAATTGATCGAGGTCAGTGGAGTGCTGAAGGAAGGCGCCATTGATATCCGGTCAACAGACACAGTGAAAGAGGTGGAGCATAAATTCAAACATCAATATGGATTGCCGGTTCTCATTTTCAGAAAGCAAAAAGGCATTTGGATGGACACAACCATCACAGACGATCTGACACTACAGGAACAAAACACCTGGGGGAGAGAAGCTTCCAAACCTTTAAAAACAAAAATGAACAATCGGTTTAACTGGAATCATCTTTAATAGGTAATAATGCTCTTATTCATCAGCAACAACAAAACGGTGGAGGATTTGCAGGACCGCTTCAATAAATGTTTCCCTTATTTGAAACTGGAATTTTACAGGGAAGATGATCATTATTTTA
>JAICTW010000037.1 GCA_025936195.1 Flavisolibacter sp. | reverse complement strand
ATCGCCAAACGTATATTTAATTAACATTGGTGAGGTAGGGTCGCTAAAGAAGCTATTGTCTTTGAATTCTCCTTTGTTAAACGCATCGGTGGAAAGATCATTGATAAATGTATTGAAGCCTTCATCCATCCAGGCATATTTTCTTTCATTGCTTCCAACGATCATGGGAAACCAGGTATGTCCAAATTCATGATCGGTTACACCCCAAAGTTCGGAGCCGGAATCGGCATAGCTGCAAAAAACAATTCCGGGATATTCCATTCCGGCAACATTGCCTGCAACATTGGTGGCAACCGGATACGGAAATTCAAACCATTTGTTAGAATTAAATTCAATGGAAGCCTTCACCATTTCGGTACTGCGCTGCCAGCCATTCTTCTTAATGCTTTCAATTGGGTATGCACTCATGGCAAGTGATTTTTTTCCGCTTTGCAAATTAATCCTTGCCGCATCCCAAACAAATGCTTTTGATGCAGCCCAGGCCACATCTCTTGTATTTTGAATTTTAAAACGCCAGGTAAGATTTCCTCCCGATGGTCTTGACTTCGGATCTTTTATTTCATCTGCAGAACGAATGATCACTGTTTTATCACTGTTTCTTGCAGAAGCCAGTCTAGAAATTTGTGTTGGCGTTAAAACTTCTTTTTCATTTTGCAATTCGCCGGAACCTACAACGATCATATTTGCCGGAGCAGTAACGCTGTATTCAATATCACCGTACTCTAAATAAAATTCTCCTGCGCCAAGATAGGGAAGCGTATTCCATCCCTGCACATCATCATACACTTCCATACGTGGAAACCATTGCGCCACTTCATAGATCCATCCATTTTTTGTATTCAATCTTCCCATTCTGTCCGTACCATATTCAGGAATGGCAAAGCTGTAATTGATGGTCATTTTTAATTTATTGCCCGATGGCTTTACTGGTTGTTGCAGCCACACCTGCATTCTGGTATCAGAAATATTGTACTGAGGCGTGTATGTTTTTCCGCCGTCTTCCACTGAAATGGATTTGATAACATCTCCTTGTGTATAGCCGCCGTTTGCCCATCTTCCACCGGTTTGCGTAGTGGTGGCAGAACCACGTGACTCCTGCTTGTAAATATTTTGATCAACCTGCAGCCATACAAATTTTAAATTATCAGGAGAATTATTGGTGTAGGTGATTTCAACCGTGCCATTCACTGAATGATTACTTGTATCGAGTGTGCAGGCGATTTTATAATCGGCGCGGTTTTGCCAGTATTTGGGACCGGGTTCGCCGCTGGCACTCCGATATTCATTGGCAGCAACAGGATAAAACTGCGGATCAAATGCTTTTCGCTGATCGTATTTGGATTGCGTGAAACCAACTATGAGCAAAAAGTTGGCGAGCAGGAATAAAGAGATTTTTTTCATGTGTAAAAAATAAAGGTTTGCAATTTAATTATTCTGAACCTTGATTTGGGAGATTGAAAGGATTAACAGGAAATAAACTGCAAAAGATTTTTATTAAACAGAACGAGTCTTATCACCACAGTTTGCGATAAGCTCACGCAAACATTTCTTCCGCAATCTTCACACTCTCCGGCTTACCTACATCAAGCACTCTCTCGCCTGTATGATCGTAGCCGGCAATTTTGTTTTGCGGTGCTAATTGCAAATAAGCATCAATCAGTGAAAATTTTCCTGTGAGATTAATCAGGTCCAATGCTTCCGGTTGAAAGAAGGCCAGACCGCTGTAGGCTTTTTCGAAAATATCTTTGGCTTCAATTACAATTTTGGTTTCGTCTGTTTTTTTATTTCGCCATCCAATCAAACGATCGTACTGATTAAAAAGCAAATAACGTGAAGTAGTTCGGTCGCTTACTGCAACAGTGATCAAAGAATTTTCCTGTTGATGATAAGCCAGGAAATATTTCAGGTTGATCTCTGAAAGAATATCCACGTTCAAAGTTAAAATAGTGCCGCGGAACAGTAAATGTTTTGCTTTGAGTAAGCCGCCACCTGTGTCAAGCAGTTCATCGCTTTCATCGCTGATGGTAATGGTGCTTCCCCAGCCATCGTTCTTTTCAATGGTATTAATGATCTGGTCGGGAAAATGGTGAACATTAATGACGACATCAGTGATGCCGTATTTCTGAAGGTATTCAATATTGCGTTGCAGCAATGTTTTTCCATTCACTACCGCCAGTGCTTTTGGATGTTTGTCTGTCCATGGTTTGAAACGGGTTCCTAAGCCTGCACAAAAAAGCATAGCCGTAATGCCTTCTCCTTTATCGTTTGACGGGAAGCCAAGATTTGAAACATCGTCTCCAAAATTTGCCATTCTTTAATTCATTTTTATTCTACGGAGCAAACTCAATAGAATGATTGATCGAATAAAAAACAAGAGCAACTCACCAAAATATCCACCTGCTTCAAGAACCGTCGAAAAAGAGGAGTCTCTCCGACCTAAGTTCCCCCGCCGGGGGACAGGGGGCCGTTTTTCCAACTCTTTTCTTCCTGTTCCCTATGACACAATTCTATCTTCACCTTGTATTTGTTTCGCAAATGTCTTGCCAGCGCATCGGCTGCATACACACTGCGATGCTGCCCGCCGGTGCATCCAAAGTTTACGGCCAGGCTGGTGAAGCTGCGTTTGATGTATTCTTCCACTGAAATATCAACCAAATCAAACACACTGTTCAGGAAAGTTTGCATTTTGGTTTGCCGTTCCAAAAACTCCATCACCGATCTATCTCTTCCATGAAACTCTTTGTATTCATCGTAACGGCCGGGATTGTCAATACCTCTGCAATCGAAAACGAAACCTCCGCCATTGCCGCTGACATCTTCGGGAATTCCTTTTTTGTATGAGAAGCTGCAAATTTTTACTATTAGCGGGCTGTCGTCATCAGCCTGTACCGGTGTAAACCGTTCAACAATGTCGTCATCTGTGCAAATGCCCAGCACACGTTTGAACTCAGGAAGCACAATGCCGAGGTTATAATTGTCCAAAAACCATTTCAGGTTTTTCAATGCTGCCGGAATGCTGGTAAGGAATTGTGCCTTGCGCTCAAACAATCCTCTGAACCCATACGCACCCAGCACTTGTAACAAACGGATCAATACATAGCCATTGTACTGACTTCTGAAAACTTCGCGGTCAACCGTGTTTTCAATAATGGATTCAAAAGAATTCATGTAATCTTCCAGCAAATTATTTTTCCATTCATCTGGGAGATTGGCGCGAGCCTGCCAAATCATACTGGCTGCATCATATTGCGGCGCTCCTTTCATTCCTCCCTGAAAGTCTATGAAATAAACGGCCCCCTTCGGTTCCCCCGGTGGGGGAAAGACCTGTGCACTGTCCCCGCTTTTTGAAGAGACTTTATTTTTATTAGTATCGTGAGTAAGCGAGGGCTGTGTGTTGGCTAAGCCTTCGGCTTTTGGCGGAGACGTTTGGTCGGGGCCGGCTACCAAAATATTCCTGCTTTGAAAATCGCGGAACATGAAATATTTGTACTCGGTGTGGGTAAGATAGTTACTCAGTGCTTCAAAATCATCAATGAGTTTTTGTTTGTCATAAGGTCTTTGCAGTGCATCCAAAAAATAATATTTGAAATACAACAGGTCGGCCATGATGGCCTGCTTGCCAAACTCTTCGTTCGTCAAACATTTTTTATAATTCAATCCTTCGTCACCCAACACCTGCAGCCTGGCAAGCTGATGTAAACTTTCTTTGAACAGGTCATATACTTCTTGCACAAGTCCTTTTGTTTCCAGAACATTCAACAGCGAAACATTTCCCAGGTCTTCCTGCAGGTAAATGGTTTTATCATAACTCACGGCAAGAATTTCAGGGACATGTAATCTCTTTTTTTTGAAGTGATCGGCGAAATAAATAAAAGCTTCATTTTCCGGAACATTCAAACCATGCGTGGCAATAAAGGTTTTTCCATCATCATTATACAATCGAAAATACCGGCGGTCGCTTCCCGACTGAGGCAACACATCCACCTGCACCGGCTCTTTGCCGGCCCAGCTTTTATATAATTGTGAAACGGCGTTGATCATTTCCTGCATAAAACAAAAATAAGCGGATTGACTGATTTGCTTTGGTTAGGATCCTGATCTGCAGAGGAACTTTCTTCATCTTTCTATAACAGATTCATAAATTTTGTTTTTCGCTCAACAATCCCTTTATATTTATACCCCTAAATTTTTGCTTATGAAGTGGCGATTGAGTGTTCTTTTCTTTTTTCTTTTCAGTTTTCAAAGCTTTGCACAATTCAATTTAAGCCAACCCATACCTGTTGATCCCAATGTGCGGAAGGGTAAACTGGCGAATGGGCTTACGTATTACATTCGCAAAAACACACAGCCTGCAAACAAAGTGGAGCTGCGTTTGGCAGTGAATGCCGGTGCGGTGCTGGAAGACAAGGACCAGCAAGGACTTGCACACTTTATGGAGCACATGAGCTTCAATGGCTCCAAACATTTTCCAAAAAATGAACTGGTGGATTATCTGCAGAAAATTGGCGTTCAATTCGGTGCTGATCTAAATGCATACACAGGCTTTGATGAAACCGTTTACATTCTTCCCATTTCAACGCAGGACCCGAAAGTAGTGGAACAGGGTTTTACAGTGTTGGAAGATTGGGCGGGAAATAATTTGCTCGATCCATCAGAGATCAATAAGGAAAGAGGTGTGGTGCTGGAAGAATCAAGATTGAATAAAGGAGCGCAGCAAAGAATGCTGAAGCAATATTTTCCAAAATTGTTCAACGGCTCAAAATATGCAGAGCGTTTGCCCATTGGAAAAGATTCCATTATTGAGAATTTCAAACCTGAAGTGTTGCAACGTTTTTACAAGCAATGGTATCGTCCTGATTTAATGGCCGTAATTGTTGTTGGTGATATTGATCCCGCGGCGGCGGAACAAAAGATCAAAGCACATTTTGGCGGATTTAAAAACCCCTTGAATGAAAAGCCGCGTCCTTCCATCATTCCCATTCAGCCAAGGACCAAACCGGAAGCCATGGTGATTACAGATGAAGAAGCAACCAATACTGTTTTGCAGGTGTTCAATTTTATTCGTCCTGCTAAAAAAATAAAAACCTGGGGCGATTACCGCCAGTCTCTTATTGATGATCTGGTAAATAGTTTGATCAATCAGCGTTTGCAGGAACTCACTCAAAAAGAGAACCCTCCTTTTGTCTATGGCTTCACCGGAATGGAATCGTTTATTCGCGGATATGAAACTTTTGTTTCCGGTGCGGTGCTCGGAAATAATTCGGCACAGGAAGCCTTGAATGCTTTGTTTGCAGAAACGGAAAGAGCAAGGCAGTTTGGATTTCTTCCTTCGGAAATTGAAAGAGCGAAAGCAGATATGTTGAATGAAGCAGAAAAAGAGTTTAATGAAAAAAACAAATCAGAATCAGGACAATTGGTGCAAGGGTATCTTCAGAACTTTTTAGAAGGCGAACCTGTTCCCGGTGCGGAGAACCGTTACAAATTCATCAAACAAATTCTGCCAACTATCACTCCAACCGAAATCAATACGGTTGCTAAAAAAATGCCTCCACCCACTAATGCTTTTGCTTTGCTTACGGCTCCATCAAGCATAAAAGAGAAGCTGCCCACTAATGCGGCTTTATTGAACGATGTGGTTGCTGCCAGCAAGCAAACTGTAAAACCGTATGAAGAAAAAGCCATTGCCAAAAACTTAATTGAAGGCAATCTTCCTTCAGGCAAAGTGGTGAGCGAAACCAAAAATGCAAAGTTGGGGACCACTGATCTTTCCTTAAGCAACGGCGTTACCATTACTATAAAGCCAACCACATTTAAAAATGATGAAATTCTAATGGATGCAGACCGGTGGGGCGGATGGCAGCGGTTTCCTTTGGAGGATAAGGACAACGCAAAGAATGCTGCACAAGTGGTTTCGGTAATGGGTGTAAAAGACCTGTCGCCAACCGATCTGGAAAAATTCCTTTCGGGTAAAACCGTTCGCGTACGTCCTTACATTAATGATTATGACGAAGGCATACAGGGCAACAGCAGTGTAAAAGATTTTGAAACTTTTTTGCAGTTGGTGAATTTGTATTTTACTCAGCCCAGAAAAGACCAGGCTTTGTTCAACTCTTTTGTAACGAAACAAAAGAGCACCTTGCAATTCATGAAAAGCAATCCGCAGTTTTTTTATATAGATACGCTTACCAAAATTGTTTACAACAACAGTCCTTGGGTGAGTGCAGTGCCAAAGCCTGAAGATTATGACCGTTTAAATGCAGATAAGGCCCTGGATATTTACAAACAGGTTTACGGCAATGCCGATGGCATGCATTTCACTTTTGTTGGCAATATTGATATTGACAAGGTCAAACCTTTATTGGAAAAATATTTGGGTTCGCTGCCTGCACATGCAGTGCCGCATCAATTCAAGGATAATGGTGTTCGTCCGGTGCGGGGTGTGATTGATGCCAATATTAAAAAAGGAAAAGAGCCGCAAAGCATTGTAACCGTTCTATGGACAGGTGAAACAAAATACAGCCGCGAAGAAAGCCTGGCATTGAAAGCACTGATTGATGCATTGAACATTAAGGTGATTGAGAAATTAAGAGAAGAATTAGGCGGCATGTACAGCGGTGGGTTGAACGGTTCTATTCAAAAGCGTCCTTATGTTCATTATTCCATTTCTGCCAGCATTCCCTGCGGGCCAGAGAATGCTGAAAAGCTGACCAATGCTTTGTTCGACATCATTAAAAATGCACAGGATGGTAAGATGGAGCAAAAGGATTTGGATAAGGTAAAGGAAACATGGAAAAAACAATATGAAGTGAGCTTGCAGGAAAACAATGCCTGGCTGAATAATTTATCTCAGGCTTTTATTGATCAAAACAATCCTGAAAATATTTTGAATTATGAGCAAAGAGTAAATGCATTGACCTTGCAGGACCTGCAAAAAGCAGCGCAAAAGTTTTTTGATATGAAGAATTATGTAAAGGCGGTTTTGTATCCCGAAAATTTTAATGTGCAGGAAGGAGTAAAGAAGACGTTTTAAAATATTTTGGTTCTGCTCAGCTAAAAACCTCTGGAAACGGAGGTTTTTAGTTATCTAAACTTGAACTATATTAGACATCCATCCAAAACTAATCTCGTGATAACAATCATAGTGAAGCGTCTAGTATTTTCATTTGTTTTGATCTTTTTATTATTTGCTGTTTCCAACGGCCAGAACAATAAAGTAAATAAAGAGCCGGCTCCTTCATGGATCACGACAACATCAATAAATTATAATCAATACGATTTAGATTACGATGCTGAAGATGGTTATGTGGATTTGGATTATGAAATGCAGGTCTCCGTTTCCTCTCAAACAAAATATTTTAAGAAAGCAATCAAAATTCTATCGGAGGCAGGCGTTGAAAACAGTTCCGAAATTTCAGTTGATTTCGATCCTTCTTATCAGAAACTATTCTTTCATACGCTGAAAATTATTCGTAATCATCAAACGATTGATAAACTGCAGTCTTCAAAATTCAAAGTGGTTCAGCAGGAGAAAGACCTTGATTTACATTTATATGATGGCTCCCTGACGGCAGTTTCATTTTTGGAAGATGTACGCACAGGAGATGTGATTGAATACAGTTACAGTATTCAGGGTTTTAATCCCATTTTTAACAGCAGGTATTTTGGTTTTTACGATGTTCAGTACTCTGTACCTATTTATAATTTGCTTTACAAATTAGTTACTCCGTCAAACAGAATCCCTGTTATAAAGAATAAAGGAACAGAAGTGAAGCCTTCCGTTCTGCAATCAACTACAGAAACCGTTTATGAATGGAAACTGGATGCGGTTAAAGCACTGCACGTTCCTAAAAACACTCCGGACTGGTATGATCCTTACCCGATGATCCTTGTAAGTGAATTTCGAAGCTGGAAAGAGGTCAGTGATTGGGCAAGAACTTTATATCCTTTTACTATTGAACTATCACCCGCCTTACAAAAGAAAATAATTGAGATACAACAAAAGAATGCAACAGCAGAATCGAGAACTCTTGCGGCCTTGCGTTTTGTGCAGGATGAGATCCGCTATACAGGAATAGAAGCCGGCGAAAACTCACATAAGCCTCATCATCCCGATCAGATATTCAACCAGCGTTTTGGCGATTGCAAGGACAAGTCTTATTTATTATGTACCATGCTTCGAAAAATGGGAATAGAAGCTGATCCGGTATTGATCAATACTGACTTTAAAAAAGCAATTCTCGCATGGTTGCCTTCTCCGGGAATTTTTGATCATGTTACTGTAAGAGCAAAGATCAATAATGACGTGTATTGGTTTGATCCAACAATATCTTACCAACGAGGCAACATCAAAAGCATATTTTATCCCGACTAATGTGGTCTGGTCGTTTCTGAAAATACCAATGATCTGACACAAATCCCTTTAAAGGAAAAGGGTGAAGTTTCCGTGAAAGAAATTTTCAACGTACCCGACCTGTCCGGACTTGCTTATTTGATTGTTAAGACAGAATATTCCGGAATGTATGCTGATAACACAAGAGATGGTTTTAAGAATAACAGCAAATATGAAATGTTGAAGAAGTACAAGGAGTATTATACTGATCATTTCAAAGACATAAAGGCTGATAGTATAAATTTTAGTGATGATGAAACTTCAGGAAATGCAGCGACAGTTGAATATTACACCATAAGAGATTTTTGGGAATCAAATGACGGAATCAAAAAAGCTTCTCTTGAGCCATTTATTATTGATGGCGCCATAACCAGGCCTGATGAGATCAACCGTTCGGCGCCATACCGGTTAAGCTTTCCAACAAACTACAAGGAAGAAATAGAAATTAACTTACCGGAAGACTGGAATATAAATGAATCTTCCGATGTCATTGAAACTCCTGCTTCTGTTTTTAAGTATGATTATTCTTCTTCGGGTAACCGCGTTGTTTTGAAATATGAATATGAGCATTTGAAAGATAACATTGAGCCTAACGAGATAAAAAATTATCTCACTGCTTATAAAAAGATCAGTGATAATTACGGCTTCTCATTGACCTATTCTAACGGCACAGCCTATGTAAAAAGCAGTTCCACTCAAAATACGGAGCCTGTAAGTGCTTTCACAGTCTTGTATATTCTTTTAGCATTGGCGGTAATCATCACTATTGCTGTTCGCCGAAACAGGAGAAACAATAATTACTGGCAATAAACAATTGAGTCGTTTGTCATCATCTGTTTTGCTTTGGTAACTTATCACTAAGTTTATCTGATCAGAAACTGAACTATAACCGGTAAGATAATAAGGCGACAAGAAAATAAATTTGAATTCAATACTTTTCGGCTTTCCGTCCTACCGGTTATTTATTGGAAGCAGCTTTGAGATAGCTTTTTTATAATTGTTCGTTTATAACAGGAACTTTTGGAATTGGTGGTGGCGGCGGTGGTGCAGGTAATTCACCGTATTTGTTTTTTAAACGCCGGGCTTCTTCTTCCTTGTTCAGATCATACACTTCTTCCTTCCCTGATCTTAAACGAATATGAACTTTGTTATTGTTCGACCATTCAATGCCCTTCACATTGGGATTTTGTTTCAAAAAAGCAGCATAGTCTTTTGGTAAATCCAATTTCACATCGGGTGGAGGTGGCGGTTCAGTAGGTATTGGCGGTGGTACCTGTTGTACATCCATTGCCGGTGGTGGTGCAGGAGGTGGAGGTGGCTTCAGTTGCTTCTGCTGGGCAAATGTCATTGATCCACTGAACAGAGCAAGAGCAAAGAAAATTCTTTTCTTCATAAATTGGTTTTAGTCTAAGACGGGATGCAAAACAATTTTCCATAAACCATTCAAAGAATTTTCATGAACAGGTTTTCTCAGCTTTCCCGGGAAGATCGTTTATAAAATGAAAAAGCGGATCAATTACTAATGATCCGCTTTTCTATAAGTGAAAATTTTTATTGCCAGTTGCCTGAGAATACCCGTCTTAACAAAGGCGTCGTTCTTGCCGATGCATTGGCGCGAATATCTTTTTCTTTTTCTTCAATCTTTTCAAACATTTTCAGGCTCACCAATCCTGCCATTAAATTAGGAAGGTCTAAGTTGACATGATTGTTGGAAATGCTTTGCGCCGGTTTCATGATCTTATCCCACTGTTCTGTAAGTTTATATTCGTCCAAAGTTTCTTTCATAACCGGGCGAATGGCATCACGCAATTGTATACCAGCATGACTCCTTAAATAATCTGTTGCTGAAGTGCCACCATTTTTGATAATGCTTATAGCATCTGGAATGCTCATGTTTTCAATGCTGTTGATAAAAACAGGAATGGAACGTTCCGCTGTTTTTTCCGAGGCCGTGGTGAGCGTAGTGGTGAATCTGTCCAGATCGTTCAGTAAACCCAGTTGCTGAAGTGTGTTCAAGGTTTTCCTCATGGATTCGGGAAAAAGAGTGCTCATGATTGCATCCT
>JAICTW010000637.1 GCA_025936195.1 Flavisolibacter sp. | reverse complement strand
ATTATTTATTGGCTTTTCAATGGGACGACAAATCAAGCGTCAAAAAGCTATTATATTCCGGCTGATCCTACTTTGGTTTGTTTGCGTGTCTGTGATCTGGGTGGGTGTACCCTTTGTTTTTAAACATGTATTTAAACTGTACCAGGTTGAACGGATATACAGTACTATAGGAAAGGAAGTGCCGGATGAATATATCGAAGCTCACAATAAAGAAAAAGAAGGTCCTGTTGCCAGGAAAAAAGACACTGATTATAATGTGCGCCAGTCAAAAATAGCAATTGGTTCCGGTGGTGCCATCGGCAAGGGATTGCTTAAAGGAACACAAACGCGTTATGGTTTTGTTCCAGAACAGCGAACTGACTTTATATTTGACACCATAGCAGAAGGCTTCGGTTTTGTAGGATGCTTTGTATTGCTTTGTGTGTATCTATTATTGCTCTTCCGGATAGTTGCAGTAGCTGAGCGACAGCGAAGCGTATTTAGTCGATGTTACGCCTACGGTGTGGCGGCTGTATTCTTTTTTCATATTGTGATCAATGTTGCCATGGCTGTTGGACTTGCGCCCGTTATTGGAATTCCTTTACCATTTATAAGCTATGGCGGAACTTCTTTGCTTACCTTTACCATTCTCCTCTTTATCCTGATACGATTGGATGCCGACCGTCAAATGGTATTACGATAAAAAATCAGCATTAAGGCATGAAGATCATTCCTCTTTCCGAAGGCACATTTACAATTGATAAGACCAAACTCTTTGTTCCATTTGATGATAGCAGTGATGATCTGCAGGCACGTCCTGTTGGAAGTTTGCTGGTGGAGATACAGCCTTTTGTAGTTGTCACAGAGAAAGACGTTTTGCTGCTTGATACCGGCCTTGGATTTACAGATGCCAATGGCCAGATGCAACTTCACAAAAATCTTGTAGAAGCAGGCATACAGCCTTCCGCAATTACTAAAGTGTTGCTAACTCATTTACACAAGGATCATGCAGGTGGAGTATCCTCCGGGGCAGATCGAAAGATATTGAGTTTTCCGCAGGCGATTTATTATTTGCAGGAGCGTGAATTGAATTTTGCTTTTGAAAAAGGATTCCCTTCCTATCTCACAGATGAACTGGAACTATTAAAAAATAATGCAGCTGTGAGTTTTCTTAAAGAAGATGAAGGAATTATAAACAGCTATATTCACTATAAACTTACGGGCGCACATTCTCCCTTCCACCAGGTTTATTGGATCAAACAGGAAAATGAGATCGTATTCTTTGGTGGAGATGATGCACCACAGCTTCAGCAGATGAAGCACCGCTTTGTAGCAAAGTATGATCATGATGGAAAGAAAGCAATGGAATTAAGAAGGGGATGGTGGCAGCAGGGTGAGGAAGAGAAATGGACTTTTCTATTCTACCATGATGTCAAAAATCCGGTCCTGAAATTTTCCTGAGAAAGAAGATAAGTTAGCTAAAAAAAAGGCCCGCCCTAAAAAGAGCCGGCCGTTGCTAACCTATGAAAAACACCAAGGTCAAAGATATATCAAAACTTATTTAATAATGAAATTTACCGCGCCTCTTCTTCCAGGTCTTTGAGGTCTTAACCCCGGGTTATTCTTTAATCTTTCTTCTCTGATCACTTTTAACTCCTGGATGAACTTCTCCTGTTGCATAAAAACTTTATCCCCCCGACGTTCACCTAAAATTTCCCTGAACTGGGTCCGGTATTGTAATCTAAGTGCAATAATTTTCTGCTGCATCACCAGTCTGTCGCCCCGGTTATCACGAATAGTCTGTCTCCATTCCTTGAAGTAACGCAGGAACACCGGAGTGAACCTGGTTGCCTCTTCTTTGGTGAGATCCAATCGATTCTGAATGTATTCACTCATCTTATCCCGGATCTTTTCATTCTCATCGGCATCATCATTCTGCGCAAAAAGCGGAGCGCTTGTCGCGAAAATCAGGCTTAATATGAGTAAAAAACGTTTCATTTTAATTCAGTAAAATGTCATCTCCGGAATCAGCACCCAGGTCAGTTTCCTTTACATCATCAAGGAAATTCTGTATCTGTTCATCCGAAAGGTTATTCACTAATTCCTTTGCTTCCTTGCCTGGTGTTACACTCGCAATTACCGGAGATTGATCATCTGACACGTCAATAAATTGATCCAGATCATTTGTACTTACCTGGTTTAAGCTCTTTTTTACCCATGCATAAGATTTATCAACAGGACTAAGTGTATCTTTTCGTGTAAACAGAAATGCACCAACAGTTATGAAACTGATCACTACAGCAGCAGCTGCAACACGGAACCACTTTCTCGCACTTATTGAAATAACTTTCGCTTCTTTCCGCGGTTCCTTATTTTTTGCAATATTTACTAAACCTTCAAAATAGTTATCAGGAACGGTATAAGGATTATTTTTCTTTAAACCACTTAGTAATGGTGAAAGCGTTTCAAGATCTTCATCGCTTTCACTTGCCAGTATTCCTTCCATTATTTTATTCTCAAGCCCATTAAAATAATCTGCAGGAATTGCAAAAGGCATGTTACGGTTAATATCATTTACCAGTGGTGATAACAAAGACAATTCTTCACGAGCAT